>JAQBTV010000003.1 GCA_027624715.1 Pseudomonadota bacterium | reverse complement strand
CGGTGAGAACAGTGAGGTTCACCTAATTCCACCTATCGGTGCAGGCTAGTTCAGATATCCTTACAGCACACTTATCAGATGAAGATATGCCATATAAATCTAGCGGTTATGCTGCGGCATTCTTTGGAGGAGCATTCATTTATGGTTCTGGAATGTGTTTCTTATATTGGTTATTTAGTTAACTAAATTGATTGAAGTTCAGACTACTTTTTTTGCCATACAAATTAAGGAATCAAGAATTCATAATTTCTTTTTATCCCATGATTTTGGTTCTGTTGGTTTTTTTCTTGAAGGTCTTGTTCCTACAGCACCACCTTTTTTTAAGAGACCCGCGCTTTGTTTGCAGTTTGTATGGCAATATTTTGCTCTTGTTGGAAATGGAGTTAGAAAAGTTCTTCCACAAAAATGACAATTTATTTCAACACCTTTTTTAACATCCCATGATTTATTTGCTATTTCTTTATGAAACTTTACTGCTGCTTCAGAGGCATGCCACTCCTTTGCTTTTTCTTGAACAACTTCTTTAAAATGTTTTTTATGTTCAGTTGTGTTAATCCAACCATGGCGACCTTCTTTTATTGCAAGTAACGTGCCTCTTTTCATTGCTGCAATAACGTGGTCTGGTCTACTTTTACCTTTAAATAGATTTGATAATTTCTCTCTTGTAGAAACTGTTACTTTAAATCCTCTACGTTTATCAGCGACTGATTTTTTTGCTTCATCAGTCCATATGCGAATTTTGTTTGAATTTCTAACAGCATTTCTAACTTTATCGGTTACGATTTTATTTACTGTACCTTCACCTCCGTCTGTTTTATTAGTCAAAGTACCTTTTTTTAAATCTGATCTACCAAATTTGGTAATTAACTCAATTTCTAGTTCGCACCCCTCATCCCAACTGTTAACTGCAATTAATTCTTTTGGAACTTGTTCAATTCCTCCCATCTTTTTAACAACGCTTAAAACATGAGCATTTCGTCTTCTGAGATTTTTATAACGATCATTCCTACCTAGTCCTACATAAAAAGGTGTTCCATCATGTCGCATCCAAATATAGACATAATTCTTTGGTAAATCTTTAAAAAGGTATCCAATTAATACTTGATTCATCTCGGGAATACTTTTATAAAAACGAAAACATCTTTAACCCTTAACTTAGAGCGCTCGTATGAGCAAATCAACAACTGGTTTCAACGAATGCTGCGGCCACCATCAACCGGGATTGCTAATCCTGTCATAAACGAGGCATCCTCACTCGCGAGAAAAGCGATCGTAGCGGCAACTTCTTCAGGCCGAGCAATACGACCAATGGGATGTTTCTCAATCATCAGTTTCTCAAATAATGCTGGGTCAGAAGCCTCGGCCATCATGCTTCTTGCCATTTCGGTATCAATAGTCGCTGGGCAAACGCAATTAACCCTGATGTGATCTCGAGCATGATCTAAGGCTAACGACATGGTCATCGAAATGATGGCACCTTTAGTCGCAGCATAAGCTACCAATCGACGGTTCCCACGGATACCATTTATCGAGGCGAGGTTTACAATAGCGCCGCCGCCTCTATTCCTCATGAGGGGAATCGCTTTTTGACAACCAAGAAAACTGCCTCGTAAATTTACAGCCATGACTTCATCCCAGAGTTGTGGGCTGGTTTCTTCGGCCGTCCCCGTTGGAGATATTCCGGCATTATTCACCAAGACATCTATCCCACCAAAATCGCTTTGTATGTTCCCTAAAGCAGACTCCCAAGCACGCTCCTCTCGCACATCAAGTATGACAGGATGAAAGTCACCAACAGCATTAGCCTGCGCATCGTCGAGTATTCCGGCAATAACAATCCCACCCTCGCTAGCGATTCTTTTTGCAGTGGACAATCCTATTCCAGTACCCGCTCCAGTAATCAACACCACCTTATTTTTGAATCGGTTACTCATGTATGCATCACCTTAAAAGTTAATCGCTAGATTCGACAAGACTTTAAAACAACGCCCGCAACTTTTCTTCATTAGGGGCGTAGATAATTCCTTTTTCTGTAATTAAACCCGTTACGAACCGAGCGGGTGTGACGTCAAAGGCCGGATTTCTGACTTTTATATTTTCAGGTGCCCACCGAACACCACCATATCCAGTAACTTCATCCGCAGAACGTTCCTCAATAGGAATGTCATCACCACTAGATATTGAAAGATCAATAGTAGATAGTGGACAGGCGACATAAAATGGAATGTTGTGCTCCTTAGCCAAAACCGCCAACATGTATGTGCCAATTTTATTTGCTACATCGCCATTAGCTGCGACGCGATCTGTGCCAACAATAACGACATCAATATCGCCACTTTTCATAAAGTGCCCCGCCATATTATCGGTGATTAACGTCGTATCAATCCCGTCTTCTGTAAGTTCCCACGCGGTCAATCGAGCACCCTGCATAAAAGGTCGCGTCTCGTCGGCAAAAACGGTTATTTTTTTCCCGGCCATCACTGCGGAACGAATAACGCCAAGTGCGGTTCCATGCCCAGCAGTGGCCAGCGCGCCTGCATTGCAATGAGTTAACACACGCGTGCCGTCATCAATAATTGATGCTCCAAAAGTACCCATTGTTTTATTAATATCGATGTCCTCGTTGTATATCGCATGAGCCTCTTGGAGTAGCACTTGCGCTATCGCGACGGGTTCTTTTTTAGCAGCATCTAATAACCGATCGCGCATTCGATCGAGTGCCCAAAATAAATTGATAGCAGTTGGGCGGCTCGCTGACAAAACATCTAGGGCATCTGCAAGATGTTTGTCGAATGAATCTCTATTAAACGACATAGATTTTTGGGCTTCTAACGCTACTCCGTAGGCTGCCGCCACACCTATTGCTGGCGCGCCTCTAACCACCATCTGACGGATTGCATCAGCAACAGATTGTGCATCTGAGTACGACAAATATTGAATGACCGCAGGCAAGCACCGTTGATCAATCATCTCAAGTTGGCTGTTACGCCAACGTAATGCCTCTACGGTCATGAATCACCCATCAATTTAATCGCCCTCAAACTCAATAAGGGCGAAAACACTTTTCCCGAGTGCTTCCAGCTTCTTCGTACCACCCAGATCCAGCAAATCAATAATAAAGCAACACTCTACAATCTCACCGCCAGACCTTTCAATTAATTTAGTAGCGGCCTCAGCGGTTCCACCGGTAGCAATCAAATCATCCACAAGCAGTATTTTTGAGCCACTGGCAAAAGCGTCTGCATGAATTTCAATTCGGTCCGTTCCATATTCCAACTCATAACTTTGTGAGATTATCTTTCCGGGAAGTTTGCCACTCTTCCTAACTGGGATAAAGCCCTTACCCAAACCTGCTGCTAGAGGCGCGCCCAAAATAAAACCGCGCGCTTCAATGCCTGCAACAAAATCTATTTTATGGTGCTGATAGCGATCAACTAACAATTGAATAGTATGTTTGAACCCTTCGGGGTGACTCAACAGAGTAGTGATATCACGAAACATGATCCCCGGCTTAGGGTAGTCTGGGATCGTTCTGATTAGCTCGGCGATATTCATCGTTTATCGTTAAAATCAAAATACAAATTAAAAACACTACTAATCGGGCGGTTCATTATTTCTTCAACACGCGTCCCGCTATCGCATCAAGTGTCTCAACTACTTTAGGGTCACGAGCATTAGGAGGCGTAATTAATGCGAACTCTAATGCTTGCTTACAATTGCAGGATGGGCCCATTTCATCTGCCATAATTAAGGGAGCCACTTCACTAATCAATGTTTTCGCTTTTTCTGCATTTCCAACCAAAACTTGAATGACCTGCTCGACGGAGACATCCTCATGATCTGGATGCCAGCAATCAAAGTCTGTGACCATCGCGATACTGGCATAACAAATTTCTGCTTCGCGCGCTAACTTGGCCTCTGGCATATTGGTCATTCCAATCACATCGCAACCCCATTGCCTGTATAGCTTGGATTCCGACAGTGTTGAAAACTGAGGTCCCTCCATCACAAGGTAAGTACCCCCTCTGACATATTTAATTTCAGCGCTTTTTAATGCTGATTCAATGTGCCCACCAAGACGAGAGCAAACAGGGTGTGCCACTGAAACATGTGCGACTAATCCATTACCGAAAAAAGATTTTTCTCGAGTAAACGTCCTATCAATAAACTGGTCTACTATTACGAACATACCTGGGGCGAGGTCCTCTCGTAACGAACCTACTGCGCTCACAGAAACTAAGTCCGTAACGCCTAACCGTTTAATTCCATCAATGTTCGCTCTATAATTAATGTAGCTGGGTGAAACCACATGTCCGCGCCCGTGTCGGGGAAGAAATACAATTTTTTGGCCTCTAAACTCCCCAACCAGAAATTCATCAGAAGGAGCCCCAAATGGACTTTCAACTTTTGTCCATTGAGTATTCTGCAATCCCTGTATGTCGTAAACACCACTGCCGCCGATAATTCCAATAACCGTATCAGCCACCATTGTCACTTCCTCTTTTTAAACATTATGAAAAAATCCAACCTCACAACTTAAAGCATCAGTTTTAATTATTAATCACGCCGAGAAGATGTCTAAATCATTTATTGTTTTTTCCCTACCCGACCTATTAGAAATACGCCAAGCAACAGCATAGGAATGCATAACCATTGCCCCATGGAAAGTCCAAATGACAAAAGTCCTAAATGCGCATCAGGCTCTCTCATAAACTCCACTATAAATCTAAACAGTGCATAACCTACCAAGAAGAGTCCTGATGTCACTCCGATTGGTCGTTTTGTTTTTGAGAAGAACCAAAGTATGAGAAATAACACTATCCCTTCAAGAAAAAACTCATACAGCTGAGATGGATGTCTACCCAAAAGCGAATCTGATTGCGGAAAAACTATGGCCCAAGGAGCATCTGTAGCTCGCCCCCAAAGCTCTCCATTAATGAAATTGCCTATACGACCTGCTGCTAATCCTAATGGGACCAGCGGCGCAACAAAATCAGTCAGAACAAGCCAATCTTTTTGTTTAAGTCGAGCGTAAAGTGCTACGGCAACACAAACTCCGACTAATCCCCCATGAAACGACATTCCCCCTTTCCAAACATATAATATCGATATCGGGGAAAGAAGCACGCCGGCTAAATCATAAATCAACACGTACCCTAGGCGGCCTCCTACGATGACACCCAAGATAATATAAAACAGTAAATCATCGAACTCTCGTATCGAAATGGGAGAGTTCTGATTCGCGCGTATTCTTACTCGACCGAGCATCAAACCGAAGGTGAAGCCGACTAAATACATCAGTCCATACCAACGCACGGCAATCGGCCCTATGTGAACCGCTATGGGATCAAACTCAGGGTGATACAACATGAGTTATTTATCGCTCATTGGGAATTTTGACCTTCGACATTCTGCCACGAATAATCCCTGCCTTTCTGAGAGAACGTTCAGTGTCACCAATAATATCGTACCGCTTTGGGGCCGGTATGTAAGATGCCAATTTAGCCGCCTGTACTTTGCTAACGCCTTCAGCACCTCTATTAAAATAATGTCTGGCTGCGGCCTCGATACCATAAACGCCCCTGCCCCACTCTATGACATTCAAGTAAATCTCTAGAATTCTTTGTTTAGATAAAATCGCCTCTAACATAACTGTCACAATCGACTCTTGGGCCTTTCTCCAAATTGATCGACTCGGCGATAAAAACAAATTCTTAGCTAGCTGTTGGGTGATAGTGGAACCCCCAGCAACAATTTTTCCTTTTTTCGCATTCTTTGCGGCGGCCTTCCTAATCGAGACCCAATCAAAACCATAGTGATCTACAAATTTTTCGTCCTCAGCTGCAACTACAGCTGATTTAACATGTGATGAAATACGATCATAATTAACCCACCGGTAATTTGAAGCCTCATTATTTTCTTTGTTGTAAGCTCTCATGAATGAGGTGCTGGTAGGTTCTACCCATTTTAAAATCAACACGCGACCCACAAACCATAGTTCATAGCCCAAAAACAACAAAAGGACTAACCTAATTAATTGTGAAGCCCAACGTCTTTGTCGCTTCATATCGCCCGCAAAGCCTCTAAAATCGCCCTCGTCTCTGGTCGCTTGCCTCGCCACAAAAAGAATGATTCCGCAGCTTGCTCGACAAGCATTCCTAATCCATCTGAAATTTGGTGTGCCTTAGCAGTCGCCGCCCAACGACTGAATGATGTTTCATCTTTACCGTACATCATGTCATACGCCAAAGCATTGCGTCCTAGAACATTGGAGCTGATTGGGAAAGCGTCCCCGCTTAGACTGCTCGATGTTGCATTCACAATCAAGTCAAACTCATCCTCAACAATATCGTGTATCCCCCCAGAAGACAGCACAATTGGAAAACCTTTAGTCTCTGTTTCTATCGATTTAATCAACTCGTGTGCTTTGTCTGGTGTTCGGTTAACAACCATGATTCGTTTCGGGCGTTCCTCGGTAAGTGGCAGCAAAACACCCCGCGTCGCTCCGCCAGCACCTACGATTAAGATCGATTTATCAAAAATAGAAAACTCCAAATTACGAACGATATCTCTGACCAAGCCTAGTCCATCGGTATTTTCGGCAAAGACCAAGCCGCCTTTGTTCGCCAAGGTATTTGCAGCTCTGGCATGTTCTACACGGCTCGAACGAGTTGTCGCTAGGTCATACGCGTCTAATTTAAATGGAACCGTCACATTCGCCCCTAGACCACCCGCGGCAAAAAATTCTGTAACTACCCGCGAAAACCCCCCAAGCGGACACAGTATTTTTTTGTACTCTATAGCCTCACCCGTTTGTTCGGCAAACATTGAGTGAATTTGTGGCGATTTACTGTGTTCAATTGGATTGCCGATAACGACATATTGATCTCTTTCTGCCATTTATTTTCCTTATTTTAAATCGAGATCGTTCTTTGTAAATGACCATTGTCTTGTAATCGAGAGAACGTCAAACTGAGCACTCAATTTTGAATCAAAACGGTCAAAAGGTGCGGATCGTTGCACAATGTCTGTCGCAGTCTTATCTAGCTTTTTAGAGCCGGATGAGCGGTCTATGACAACGTGCTCCACTGTACCATCAGACCTAATGGACACCGTTACAATCATTACCCCCTCCAGTTGTGCATCACTTAAATCATGCGAATAAAGACGACTACCTAGGTCTTCTATTTGCTGCCTCCATCGCTCAACATAACTTGCGAAGTCTGCCTCCGCAACGTTCGCGCCAATAAACTTGCGCTTTGGTCTCTTCTGATAATTACTCCACTCTTTATCAATTTTTGCTTGAAGTCGGTTCATCGATGTTGCATCAACAACATCCATTAAAATCTTTGAATTAACACTGTTTTGTTGTTTTGGCTCAGCGCGTTCAGAATCCAACCGTAACGACGCTTGGTCGCGATTAAGAACTAATAGCTGCTTAATAGACCGTTCAAGCTGCTCAACTTGGCGTCCGGCTAATTTAACGCTGCGCTCAAGCGTATTCATATAATCAACCGGCGCACTGGTTGTCGCCATGGTCTCCGCATCAGTATTGCCTCCGCCTTGCAAGCTAACCTGAGCTAATACGTCGGCTACATTTACGTGCCGCATAGACTGACTATTAACGAGCACCACATCCAAGTCGGCTGAGGCCAAACGTGAATGAGGCGTGTTTTGTGCACCTTGAATGGTCAGCAACATCAAGTGCGCCACCAAAGAGCCGGCTAACGCAACAGCCATTGGCTTAGCGGGCTTAAACATCAATTTGCTCGCCGCTCCTCGATTAAATCGCATGCTTGAGATTGTCGCTATTTATCGTAATTCGGTGCGTACAGAGGAAGATTACGTGGTTGGTTCTTCAGTTACAAGTTGAAGGGTCTCAATCCACTCTACATTGGCGAAATTATCAACTACATTAATCGCTAGCACCTTAATTAAAACCTTCTGGCCAATATTATTTTGAGGTAATTTGTCGGCTTTACACACTAATGGGATGGAGTCCAACCGTACTAAATTATCGCGTAATACTTCGGCCTCGAATACGCGTTGATCCGTTTGCAGTAACCACTTCATACACCAAAAACGCTCCATATGCCTTTGGAACTCCGCATACTGTGCATACTTTATCTCAAAATCATAAAGAATACTGTGCAGTTGCTCACTGTTCGAACTGTACGTTGGCTCCCGAGATTGGAGATGAGCAAGTAATTGTCGTTGATTGACTAAGTCAACATAACGCCTCAAGGGGCTGCTAACCCAAGCGTAAGCGCTCACGCCCATCATCTCATGAGGAAGTGGAACAATTGACAAACCGGTTTTAGACTTTGTTTTCACACGGAACAAAGCAGCAATATCAGCATTTTTAAGCTCAGAGCCCCAATGACTATTCGCGAAAATCATCAACTCCGAAACCATTACGTCTACCGAAGAGCCACGTTTACGTGGCTTGATACTAACGGTCCCCTCAGTCACCTCAAAATTGTATTCTTTGCGGTGGATATGACTATTCTTTTCTCCTCTAGATTCACGTAAACGAGTGGCAAGTTGGTAGAGTACATACAATTCTCGCCCCCTTGAGCAACCAACCGGTTGATTAGGGCCTAAATCAGGATCGAAATGATTCTCTATGACGCTTAAGTCTAAATTATCTGTAACGTTAAGAGATTCAATTACCGTCTCAATACGACCAACGGCAAACTCTGGGTCTATCTCTGCATAGAGTGACATGACGGGCACTGTCCGCCCTTGAGACAAGCTAAATTGTTCGATAATCGAAGGAGGCGACATGGTGACCTTCCCTGCTGGATGATAAACAGTGGACATTCTCGATCGCAACTCTTTATCTAGAGCAGAATCTGTCCCGATACACAGCCCCGGAGCCGCAATATGCACCCCGAGTCTCCACCCCACATTTTCGTCACCAGTCAAAGAGAACGCATCATCAATTTCCGTAGTAGCTGCATCATCAATACTAAACGCACTCACTTGCGAGATCGGCAAGCCATCTGCGCCAGGCACACAGACATCATTCCTGTGTTCCGGAGCGTTACTGAAATGATCGTATATAAATTGACCAAGGTGAAAATCTTCAGCCTCAGGCATGATTGATAATTTTGTAAAGAGTGCTCGTTTTCCAATTTTTAATTTCAAACAAGCTTGCTCAATCGCTTTTTCCTCAAGCTGATTTTTGTCTGGGCCATAGAGCAATCGAGGCAAGTTATCAAAGAACTCCGTTGGCATGGCGTATTCGCACAATTGCTCAACATAGCGCGCAAGTAACAGCTCACGCTGTCTCTTCGCCTCTAAGGAGGTTTTGGCTGCCCTTAGGGCCTCAGCGGCAGCGGGCTTGAAATTTCCCTGTCCCTTTTTTTGAAAATGCGTTGGATGATCGAATAAAACCGTTAGAACACTAGCCTCCTGTTGTTGCGTAATCGACTCCCCAAAAAATGCTTTTGCGACTGTTGAGTATAAGCTCTCTGAACCATCAAACGCCTCCCATAGGAGATCAGGATCAATAGTCTTTGCGATTTCTTGTACCTTATTAAAAAAGTCATCAGGGCTCGTGCCATCAAAAAAGATAAACACGTGATTTGCCTTGACCTTGATTTGTTTACCAAACTGACTCTGCACTTGAAGCGAAGCGCCCGTCTCTTTCAAGATGCGTCCAACCTTCAAAGATCCAGACTCCAAATAAAATACATTCACCTAGGGCTCACCTTTAAGTTTTATTCAGAAAAATTATTGAATACAGGCAATCAAGGCAAAAACTCACCATTAAGGTGCGATAAAACGATATCTGCGTAGTCTTCAAAGTTAGTAAATCCGTGATCACTGCCGCCGACAATCAACCGTCTACACCCATCGAAACGACGAGCGGCGGTCTTCCAATCTAAAAGTTCATCTCCAGTCGTGTGTACCAAGAATAATTTTTCGACCCTTTTAATTTCTTTCACATAGAGCCGTTCGAGCTGACGCAAATGCTCATTGGTAAACTCGTATTCTTCACCCGTGTACAGATTCTTTTGCTGCCCGACATGGTTTAACAGCCCGGTATGTGGCGTGATCGCTGGATTGATCAGAACCGATCGACACCCAACCCGATGTGATAGGTATGTCCCATAGAAACCGCCTAACGAACTCCCTACTAACATTACATCCTTAATAGGATGTGCGCTAATTCTATCAAGTAAACACGCCACAGCTTTCTCAGGCCAATGAGACAAGTCTGGACACCAAAATTCGATGTTCGAGTGCCGCTCCTGAATCAATCGTGCCAAGACCTTAGCTTTGAGAGAAGACGACGAACTATTAAACCCATGAATATAGATATACAGCTTCATTTAATTGACTTCGAGCGCAATAAATCTAAAACCTTTTCTTGGATATTTTGAAATCCCCCATTACTCATAATCAAGATGAAATCTCCTGGACACGCGTTCGCAACAATCGATCGAGCCATCACATTGACGTCATCAGACAGAAACACTGCATCCCCCATCGACGCAAATAATTCGTCGGCATTCCAATTTAGCCCTCTCGTATAACAATAAACGAAGTCGGCTATTGCAAGACTATCGGACAGGTACGCATTATGATGCCCCAATTTCATGCTGTTTGACCTTGGCTCAAATACGGCTAACACTCTTGCGTCTGGATAACGTTGCTTCAGGCCTTCTAACGTAGTTTTAATCGCAGTAGGGTGATGAGCAAAATCATCGTAGACCTGAATCTTGCTCACCTTGCCACGAAGTTCCATGCGACGCTTAACACCCCTAAAGTCCTCAAGAGCCCGCAATCCAACCTCAATAGGGACTCCGCTGTGTCGCGCAGCTAACAAAGCTGCTAACGCATTGTCCAAGTTGTGCGCCCCAAAAAATCTTGGCTTATAAGAGCCCTTAATGGCCCCGTTGTACAAAATTTCAATCTGCTCGCCGTTATTCAATTTACGATACGACCAGGATTCAGGACCCCCAAATGGAATCACTTCAGACCAACAGCCGCGCTCAGTCACACGACTTAACGCTGGACTATCTTGGTTAACAATTAACGCTCCTTTGCTCGGCACGGTTCGCACAAAATGATGGAACTGACTTTCAATCGCATCTAAATTCGGAAAGATATCGGCATGATCATACTCAAGGTTATTAAATACCGCGGTCCGAGGACGATAGTGCAAAAATTTGGAGCGCTTATCAAAAAACGCTGTGTCGTACTCATCTGCCTCAATAACAAAAAAATCTGATTCCGTCATCCGAGAAGACGTACCAAAATCAATGGGTACGCCTCCCACTAAAAATCCTGGATTCAAGCCCGCATAATCAAGAATCTTGGCTAACATCGCAGTGGTGGTGGTTTTGCCATGAGTACCGGCTACCGCAAGGACCCATTTAGACGCCAAAACCGACTCATATAACCAATGCGGGCCAGACACATAGGGCAAATTACGATTGAGAATTTCTTCCATCAACGGATTACCCCGAGACACCACATTACCAACAACATAGAGGTCTGGATTTAAATCAAGTTGCTCAACGCCCCAACCCTCGATTAAATCAATACCTATCGATTGGAGCTGTAAACTCATTGGGGGATATACCCCTTCATCACACCCCGTTACTTTATATCCAGCTTGGTTAGCGATCGCTGCAAGCCCCCCCATAAAAGTGCCACAAACCCCAAGAATATGGATATGCATCGGTTTCTTTATTGTCATAACAAGTGCCGCCTATCTCTACGACTAAAGCCAACCAAAGGCTCATTAATGCCCCGCGAGAGGAACATTACCTTAAACATATCTCCCATGATGGCCGGAGACAGTAATTTTTGTACAGCCGAGACTGAAGGAAGATACTCCTCAGGCCTGTCAGGATTTATTGCTTGCAAAAGATCAGTAATGCCACAGTTAACGAGAAAATCGGCTTGCGTTACATATCCGGAAACCTCAAGGCCCGCATCCATCGCCGCATTTGCAACTCTTGTAAAGTCAACGTGAGCTGTAATATCTTTGCTACCTGGACGATCAAGCGGATCTGAATCTACGCGATGGTGATAATGACAACTCAGTGTGCCATCTCGACGATCAGGATGATAATACACTTGGTGCTCGTAACCATAATCTATGGCGAGTACTGCGCCAACGTCGAGGGTCTCCGCTAAATTCGCGACTAATCCATTAACCGCCAAACAAACCTCTGTGACGTAAGGGGCGTCTACATTTAGATGATTAATTGCCGAGATCAAACGTTCGTCTTCTATAGTATTATCTCTCCAGACTAAAGACTCGTTTTGAAAAACCACACCTCGCTCTTTCCACCCCTCATCATTACGCGACAAAAGATGCACTGGAAGCGCATCAAAGACCTCGTTAGCCAAGATAACGCCCTTAAAGTTTGTAGGTAGCTCGCTTACCCAATGTACCTTGGCCCTAATAGCCGGAGCTAGCTGAGCGACACGCTCTTTTTGCCTCCGCGTTAATGTGGGGCTTGGTTCAAATAACAAATACTCCTCTACGGGGCACTCGAGCCTATTCAACTCAACTAGGATATCTGAACCTAAAATGCCGCTACCTCCTCCAAGCTCCAAAACACCTCCCCCGCTAATTTTCAAAACTTGAGCCACCTGTCTCGCAATAGTCCTACCAAAAAGATCACTAATTTCTGGAGCAGTGATAAAATCACCGCGAGGGCCAAATTTATGCGCTTCCCCCGTGTAATAACCATATTTTGAGTCGTAAAGCGCATGATGCATAAAAGAGGCGAAATCTAGCCAGTTTCCTTTTTCACCCAATAGCGTTCTAAACATCGCTAGGGTTAGCGCTTGATCTGATGTATCGGCTGTCATTTATGCATTATTGCTGAGATTGCTTTAGGAGTATGCTAAAGAAGGCCAACGAAACAACGCGGTAATTAATGAGCATATTCCCTCGAAACCATATGAGCAAAATTTAGAGTGTACGTTTAATAACAAATGGCACAAACACAAAATCGAACCGTTTTAATTACCGGTGGGGCCAAGCGTATCGGTAAATATATTGCCCTAGGACTGGCCCGGGAGGGTTGGAACGTAGCCATCCACTTTAATCAATCAAAAGCTGACGCCGTTCAAGTTGAAAAAACCATCAAGGATCTCGGCGTAAAAAGTATAGCCGTTCAAGCAGACCTAGCTCGTGACGATGCAGTCAAAGATCTCATTTCTAGAGTGCGGCAAGAACTGGGAAACGTGCATTGCTTAATCAATAATGCCTCTATGTTCAGCTTTGATAAGCCCCAAGAATTTGATCGCGCGAGACTTGAGAAGCATATGGCCGTCAACTTATATGCCCCGATGATCTTAATCTCCGAATTCGCGAAACAAGTTCCTAAAGGTGCTCCAGGATGTGTTATTAACCTATTAGACCAAAAAACACACAACCTCAATTCTGATTTCTTCTCTTACACGCTGAGTAAAATCGCGCTCGAGGCCGCGACAAAATTATTTGCATCCTCCCTAGGGTCAAACATCCGCGTCTGCGGTCTAGCTCCAGGCATAACGCTACCCAGTGGAGAACAAACGACCTCGGCATTCCAAAAAGCGCATAAACTGGCCCCCCTAGGGAAAAGCTCTCTACCCGAAGACATCGTTGGTGCCGTTAAATATCTTATAAGTGCTCAGGCCGTCACAGGAACAACCTTAATCGTTGATGGCGGTCAACATCTATGGCCAACAAAACGAGACGTTCAGTTTGAACTCGACGAATAACGGAAATTTCCAACAAGTAATGATATGAGCTCTGACTCAAAGCCACACCGAAAAGTTTTTCTTAAAGACATGGCCGTATCTTTATCGATTGGGATACATGACTTTGAAAAACTCAATAGACAAAATGTGCTCATAAACGTCGAGTTAGATCTTGATCCAAACTTGCGTATTCTAGAAGACGCGATCGGGGAAACAGTGGATTATGATTTCTTAAGGACTTCAATCATTAATCTCTCAAATACCGCACATTTTCACCTACAAGAGACATTTTGCGAGAAGATTCTCGGACTCTGCCTTGATCACGAAGGAGTGCTGGCAGCAAGAGTATCCAGCGAAAAAACCGACGTCTATCCAGACTGCACATCCGTTGGATTTGAAATATTTCAAACGAAAGCCTAACCATGCCATCAGCCCCTCAAAAATTGATTTACGACAATAATAAACTCGTCAAACGGCTCCGCCGACAGGCAGGCGAGGCAATTGCCGACTACGACATGATAGTTGAAGGTGACAAAGTTATGGTCTGCCTATCCGGTGGCAAAGACAGCTATACGATGCTAGACCTGTTGCTTTCGCTACAAAGTCATGCACCGATTCACTTTGATATTGTCGCTGTTAACCTTGACCAGAAACATCCCGGCTTTCCTGAAGAAATTCTTCCTAACTATCTCAAGTCCCTCGATGTGTCCTACCATATCGTAGAGCAAGACACTTACAGCATAGTAAAAAGAGTTATTCCTGAAGGAAAGACTATGTGTGGTTTGTGCTCTCGCATGCGTCGAGGAATTCTATATCGCACAGCTAAGGATTTAGGTGCAACAAAAATTGCCCTGGGTCATCACCGCGAAGACATATTGGAAACATTTTTTTTAAACATGTTTCATGGAGGTCGATTAAAGGCAATGCCTCCCAAGCTGATATCAGACAATGGCGAGCATATCGTTATCAGGCCACTTGCTTATTGCAAAGAAAAAGATATTGCTGCTTATGCAGAAATCAAAGAATTTCCTATCATCCCTTGCGACTTGTGTGGCTCTCAAGATAATCTGCAGCGACAGGTTACAAAAAGAATGTTGCAAGATTGGGAAAAGAAGTATCCAGGGCGCTTGGATACCATGTTTAGCGCGCTGCAAAAGATCTCGCCATCCCACTTGCTCGACTCAAGTCTCTATGATTTCAAAAATATTTCTACAGAGGTTCACGAGCACGAAGAAGGTGACACCGCCTTTGATCCTAACCCGCGGTTGAATCAACCCACTATATCGCAGGTCATAGAGCTGAAGCGTTAGGCACTTTTGATCAGCATATGCCGCGTTGAATTCCGATATAATTGGCCCCTTTCATTATTCTCAACAAGTACGATGCAGCGCTTTGCATCTGAGGAAATTCTTAAATGAGTAAACAATCATATTCGGACATCAGTTCTTTTTATCCTCCACAAAGAACGCTGATGGGACCAGGTCCATCTGAGATACACCCTCGCGTATTCTCCGCGATGGGGCGACCTACGATTGGTTATCTTGATCCCGTATTTGTGCAAATGATGGAAGAGCTGAAAGAATTATTGCGTTATGCGTTTCAAACAAAAAATGCCCTCACCTTTCCTGCGTCTGGCCCAGGTTCTGTTGGGATGGAAATGTGCTTTGTTAACATGGTCAGCCCGGGCGATAAAGTTATCGTTTGCCGTAATGGCGTATTTGGCGGTCGTATGATTGAGAATGTTGAGCGATGCGGCGGTACCGCTGTCGTAGTTGAGGATCCCATGGGAAAGCCCGTCGATCCAGATAAAGTCCGTGAAGCATTCGTCAAAAATCCTGATGCTAAAATTTTAGCATTTGTGCATGCTGAGACATCTACTGGCGTTCGTTCTGATGCAAAAACGCTCGCAGCTATCGCTCGCGAATACAATGCATTAACTATTGTGGATACCGTAACCTCACTCGCTGGCATTCCCTTACTGGTTGACGAATGGGGCCTCGATGCAGTTTATTCTGGCAGCCAGAAATGTCTTTCTTGCACGCCTGGGCTCTCACCAATCACATTTAGCGATCGCGTTGTTGAACTGGTTAAACATAGGAAACATAAGGTGCAAAGCTGGTTCATGGATCTGAATTTACTTCTCGGTTATTGGGGTGAAAGTAATCGAACCTATCACCATACAGCGCCGACCAACTCGCTTTATTCTCTGCATGAGGCGCTCGTTATGCTCAGAGACGAAGGGCTTGAAGCCTCTTGGGCCCGCCATAACCGTAATCACCTCGCCCTAAAAGAGGGGCTAGAAACTCTTGGGCTTAATTATTTAGTTGATAAGGAGTATCGACTCCCACAGATGAACGCGGTTTATGTCATGCCAGGAATCGATGAGAAAGAAGTGCGACGTCGATTGCTTGAAGAAATGAACATCGAAATAGGCGCGGGTCTTGGCCCATTAGCTGGCAAAATTTGGCGATTCGGAATCATGGGATACAGCTGCAAAATGGAGAATGTCATGCTGTGCTTATGCGCTCTTGAAAGTGTTTTCGACAACATGGGTGCGAAAATTGAGGTGGGTGCTGCTGAGGCAGCCGCTTACCATGCTTACGCAGCCCGAACCCAGGGTAACAAATCTATTAGGAATGGAGCTTAGCCAGCGCGTAGCTCTTTTTTATAGAGCTATCTAGTGAAAGTGAGTGCTTACGCTGTATTTTTAACTAACACCACTAGTTACTAAATATGGTCAATCGCCACCGAATCATCGGGGGCGCCCCAAAGCAAGTCAACAATCAGTATCGATATCTATCAGGCTTATATGGGCCTGTCTTCTCTACACCAATATACTTCGCCTGCTCATCCGTCAACTCGGTCAGCTGCACATTCATGGTCACCAACTGCAATCGTGCAACCTTTTCATCAAGGTGCTTAGGCAGCACATGAACGCCCAATGGATACTTATCGGCATCGTTAAATAGCTCAATTTGCGCGATGACCTGATTAGCAAAAGAAGAACTCATAACAAAACTTGGGTGGCCAGTGGCACAACCTAGATTAACGAGTCGGCCTTGAGCCAAAAGAATAATTTTCTTACCGTCCGGGAAAACTATGTGATCTACCTGAGGCTTAATGTTCTCCCAAGTGTATTTCTCTATGGAAGTAACATCAATTTCATTATCAAAATGACCGATATTGCACACTATGGCTTCATTCTTCATAGCAGCCATGTGGTCATGATTGATCACGCTGTAATTTCCAGTCGCGGTAACAAAAATATCAGCCTTGTCAGCTGCGTATTCCATCGTCACCACGCGGTATCCCTCCATTGCGGCCTGAAGCGCACATATTGGGTCAACTTCCGTCACCCAAACCTGGGCAGAGAGCGCACGCAGGGCTTGGGCACAGCCCTTTCCAACGTCACCGAAACCAGCAACTACGGCAACTTTTCCAGCAATCATGACATCGGTTGCACGCTTAATGCCGTCTACAAGGGATTCGCGACATCCATAGAGGTTGTCGAACTTAGATTTTGTTACAGAATCGTTAACATTAATGGCAGGAAAAGCCAGAGTCTTGTCACTCGCCATTTCATAGAGGCGCTTAACACCCGTGGTCGTTTCTTCGGTTACACCTTTGACCGCTGAAAGTCGCGTTGAATACCAATTTGAGTCAGTAGCTAATTTTTTCTTTATAGCCGCATAAAGTACCCGCTCTTCCTCACTCGTTGGATCATTTAAAACCATAAGATCCCTTTCAGCCTTAGTGCCGAGATGGAGCAGTAACGTCGCATCACCCCCATCGTCAAGGATCATATTGGCCTGGTTCGTGGGCCAATCGAAAATTTTATGGGTATATTCCCAATATTGCTCTAGAGTCTCGCCCTTAAATGCATAAACAGGAACACCCGACTCAGCGATTGCTGCAGCCGCATGATCCTGCGTAGAGTAAATATTACAAGACGCCCATCGAACCTCTGCGCCCAATGCAGTCAAGGTCTCTATCAAAACGGCAGTTTGAATCGTCATGTGAAGCGACCCGGCAATTCGAGCACCCGCGAGCGGCTGACTGGAAGCGTACTCCTTTCGAATCGCCATTAGCCCAGGCATTTCAATTTCAGCTATCGAAATTTCTTTTCTGCCCCAAGACGAAAGCGACAGATCGGCCACCAGATGATCCTCGGTGGATGTGAATTTTTGCATTACTGCCGACATTTACTGCCCTCCTTATCCTAAAGTATCTTCGGCTTAGGGCAATAAAAAACGCCCACAAACCAATCCCTTCCTAGTTTGTGAGCGCCGTTCCTTGTGCTGAGCCTAGCCCTCCGTCAATTCGGAAGGGTCGCAACGCTCCTCAGCAATTACAAATATTATACTACGACTACAAAACCACCTTCAAAGTTTCAACTTTATCGAGACTTTCCCAAGAAAACTCCGGCTCATCTCGGCCAAAATGCCCATATGCGGCTGTTTTTTCATATATTGGACGCAACAAGTTAAGCATTTTAACGATACCCTTGGGCCGCAAATCAAAGTTTGCCAATACTAACTTCGTGATTTGTTCATCGTCGATGTGCCCGGTACCGAAGGTGGTTACCGAAACGCTTGTCGGCTTGGCAACCCCGATTGCATAGGAAATTTGTACTTCACATTTAGAAGCTAATCCTGCCGCAACGATATTCTTTGCCACATACCGCGCCGCGTAGGCTGCCGACCGGTCCACTTTGGACGGATCTTTGCCAGAAAATGCTCCCCCGCCATGATGCGCAGCACCCCCATACGTATCCACAATAATCTTTCGACCAGTTAAGCCACAGTCGCCTTGCGGACCACCCACAACAAAGCGCCCCGTTGGGTTCACAAGATAATTGATTTCTCCCTTAATCAAATCATTGGGTATGACTGGTTTAATAATCTCCTCAATCACAGCCTCTCTAATTTGGTCTAACTCCATCTCGGGCGCATGCTGCGTCGAGAATACAACTGTATCAATGGCCTGAGGTTTGCCATCAACATATCGCAGAGTTACCTGAGATTTCGCATCTGGTCTCAACCAAGGCAAACGTCCGTCCCGGCGCAGCTCAGACTGCCGCTCAACCAGCCGGTGGGATAGATGGATCGCTAACGGCATATATACGCCTGTTTCATCACAGGCGTAGCCAAACATCAAGCCCTGATCCCCAGCACCTTGATTCAAGGGGTCATCATGCGCCGCATCAACCCCCCGCTTGATATCTGGACTCTGCTTATCATAAGCCACAAGAACAGAGCACCCTCTGTAATCAATGCCGAAATCCGTGTTGTCATACCCAATACGTTTTAACGTATCCCTAGCAACTTGCTGAAAATCAACAGTAGCTGACGTGGTGATTTCTCCAGCCATAACCACGAGCCCAGTATTAACTAGCGTTTCAGCCGCAACCCTGGCGGAAGGATCTTGCGCTAAAATAGCATCTAAGACTGCATCCGAAATTTGATCTGCCACTTTATCAGGATGGCCCTCAGAGACAGATTCAGATGTAAACAAGTATTCACTCACAGATCTACCTCAAAACTACAGGAAATGGTTGAGAAGAATACCAAAAATGAACTAAAACTCCAAGTGATAAAGTCATTCTAATCATGATTTTTAGATGCTTAGGCAAATAATGACTAGAATTGTACTGGCTATACTCTGGGCTCTACACTTTTTGCCCCGACACATTTTGAGCGTAATTGGTCGTCTCATAGGACTTTTGTTTTTCTTGCTCTCAAGTGAACGTAGGCACGTCGTTAAAACAAATCTTAAACTTTGTTTTCCAAACCTATCCTCTCAACAAAGGCTAATCTTGGCCTTAAATCATTTTATGGCACTTGGTCGAGCAATCTCAGACTATTCGATTGCTTGGTGGTCAAGCAGCGCCGCAATCAAAAAATTGGCTGAAATTCGTGGTAAGGGAACACTCGATCAAGCCCTTACAGAGGGCCCTGTCATAATCCTTGCACCTCACTTCGTTGGGCTCGAAATCCTTGCTATAAGGCTCTCACTCGAGATTGACCTCCAATCGATGTACAGCATACAAAAAGATCTCGTGCTGAACCAATTTTTAATTTCGCGGCGCACTCGATTGGGAGATATTAGACTCTTCTCCAGACAGGATGGAATCAAAAACGTAGTGCGAGCGCTCCAGGCACGGCTGCCTCTGCTGTTTCTGCCAGATATGGACTTCGGCCCGAAAGATGCGATGTTTGTTCCTTTTTTTGGCGTTATCGCGGCCACTGTAAATGCTGTACCGCGGTTAGCGATGCTAACTGATGCAAAAATTGTTCCAGTTACCATACGCCAATTTGGTCCAAACAAACCCTATGAGATCGAATTTTTTCCTGCATGGAGCAACTACCCGTCTGACGATTTATTAGCCGATACCAGAACCATGAATGAATTTATTGAAAACCAAGTTCAAAAAATGCCAGAGCAATATTATTGGGTACATAAACGATTTAAGACGCGACCCTCTGATACAGTAACACTATACGATTAGGCCGCCACGAACTATGAATCGATCAGGATTCGACTCATGAATAAGCTAAATGCCTTACCTACAATTTCTCCAGTGCAAGCGCGTGATCAAGATGTGATACGTCAACTTGCTAAAGAAATCTGGTACTTACACTACCCAGGTATTATCACGGTTAAACAAATTGACTATATGCTCGAGCAAAGATATGCGCCAGAAGAAATTAAGCGACTTATCGCGTCACCAACTTGTAGCTGGCTTAAAATTGAAGTTGAACATTCCATTCAGGGCTTTAGTCATTTTTACGAAGATTACCCAACCCGCACTATTAAAATTGATAAGCTGTACGTTCATCCTAGAGCCCAAGGACTCGGGTGCGGGACTTCATTAGTCAGATACGCTGAAACGCACTATACGAGATTAGGTTTTAAAAAAATATCTCTGCAAGTTAATAAAGGCAATCTGGCATCGATAGCGTTTTACCTAAAAATCGGGTTTCAAAAAGAACAAGCTGTTATTTTTGATATTGGTCGAGATTTCGTAATGGATGACTTTATAATGTCGAAAACACTTTATTAGCTTAAATAATGAAGCTTAAATTCACAAAAATGCAGGGGGCTGGTAATGACTTCGTTGTGGTTGATGCGACAACGCGTGCATTTAATTTGTCCAGCCGACAAATCAATCAACTCGCTAACCGTCGATTTGGCATCGGATTCGACCAACTACTCGTAGTTGGCGCCAGCGAGCAGCCAGAGGTCGATTTTTCTTACCGAATTTTCAACGCTGATGGCACCGAGGCAAGCCAGTGCGGGAATGGAGCTCGGTGTTTCGTCACATTCGTTCATGACAAAAAACTGACCAAAAAACGTGAAATAGTTGTTAAAACTCAAGCTGGAATTATTAAGCCTCGGCTCAACTCTGATGGATCAGTATCCGTCGATATGGGGGAGCCCGAATTTAAGCCTGATCAAATTCCGCTATTAGCGGACAAAGAACAGAATGGCTATTCGATAACCATTAACGGAAGTCACATGGAATTTGGCGCCGTTTCAATGGGTAATCCTCATGCGATTCTAATAGTAGAAAATATAGATGTCGCTCCTGTTAAAACAACCGGGCCGCTGCTGGAGAACAATGCAATGTTTCCAGAACGTGTTAATGTCAATTTTATGCAGATTTGCTCACGACAAAATATAACGCTGAGAGTTTGGGAACGGGGGGCTGGCGAAACACTATCGTGCGGAACTGGAGCCTGTGCTTCCGTCGTCCACGGCATCAAAATTGGATTGTTGGATAGTCCGTGCCTGGTCTCTGCCCAAGGTGGCGACCTAACAATATCTTGGGCGGGCACCGGAAATGCGGTCTTCCTCCGGGGTCCGGCACAATCTATATTTGATGGTGAAATCGACATTGAGACTAACGAACAATGACGGAAAATGAAATTGCTGAATACTTAATAGCCCATCCAGAATTTATAGCGAAGTATGCTGGTCTATTGAACGTACCCTCTAATGCTGCCAAGGATGGCGTTACCAATCGCAACATTATTTCTTTGTCGAATCGACAAATTCCCCAGTTACAGCAAAAAATTCGTAATCTAGAAAACCAGCTTGACGCATTTCTGGAAAACGGGCGACGTAATGAGGAGATCTGGGACTCGTTATTGAGGTCGAGCTTGGCATTATTCGAGATAATGCGCGAAGATGTATCCTCGGAGGCAATATCATCAACATTACGTACACATCTAAATGTTGAAGAGTGTCGTATTTTTGTGTTGTCAACTGACCAAGAAAAAGCAAACGAAGAAGAAAAAACCTTTGCAAACTTTATAATGTCGCTTAATAAGCCAAGATGCTTACTTGAGACTCCAGAGGAGGCTAAACACTTCACTAAATCTTGGATACTTACATCGTCTGCATACGTCCCACTCTCGATTAAAAATTTAATAGGGATTTTGATTTTTAGCTCGTCCGATGCGCAAAGATTTGACCCAAATATCGATACACAATTTTTAGAGCGAGTTGGCAATATAGTATCCACCATTATAGAAAACGCTTACGCCCATCAGAATTTGGCTCTCACTCAACATGGATAAACTTCAAGCTGGGCCTATCAATGAATACTTGGTATACCTCGAAAAAGAACGAAGACTCTCACCGCTCACTGTAAAAAGTTACGCTCGAGATCTTGGGCTACTTATTCAAGAATTCTCAGAACGCTTAGATGATTTAACTGCGCACGACATTAGAAGATTGGTTGCTGGGCAGCACGCAAAAGGTCTCGGGGGAAAGACATTGTCTAGGGCGCTGTCCGCGTGGCGCGGCTACTTCAGCTTCCTTATCGAGCGTAAAGGCCTAAAGCACAACCCCTGCTTAGGGATTAGACCGCCGAAAAAAGAAAAGAGGCTACCTAAAGCTTTAAGCCCTGACGAAGTGAATAAATTACTGGAAACAAAAGAAACAAGCGAAGGCGCTACTAAGGACCAAGCGATGTTTGAACTATGTTACTCTTCGGGACTTCGATTAACCGAACTTGCTTCCATAACGTTACAGGAACTTGACCTCAATGACGGAACGGTTCGCGTAACAGGTAAGGGAAGCAAAACTAGGGTTGTGCCGGTTGGCCGAAAAGCCATAGATGCTATCAATCGATGGATCGCCCTCTGTCAAGGGCTAAACAAGCCTATCAAGAACATCTTGTTTCCAAACAAAAATGGCACTCCAATAAGCCCTAGAACAATCCAACACCGGCTTTCTCAATGGACGAAAAAACAAGGTTTAGGGCAAAACGTGCACCCACATATGTTGCGTCACTCATTTGCGTCACACCTACTTCAATCCAGCGGTGACCTGCGCGCAGTACAAGAGATGTTAGGGCATGCAAGTATTTCTACGACTCAGGTTTACACACATTTGGATTGGCAACATCTAGCAAAAATCTACGACCAAACCCACCCAAGGGCAAAAAGAAAAAACGATTCATGATTCACCAAACGATAAAACACACCTTTTTGTAATTTGGCGAGACGGACTGTTAATCCGAAAAAATCGAATACAAGCCTCAGACTGCAGCACCAACAGAGAAAGCACCGGTTTTTTCAATGCCCTTCCCACTTTTGGCGGCGGAAATTGTCATCTCCGGAGCTTTTTGGCGACTTTTTGCTCCCGTTACGAACCAGTTTATTACACGCTTATTGCACGGTCATGGCTTTAAAAAGGTCGCCCAATGCAGCTTTGTGGGTATTTTGGAACAGCGTGACCGGTGATTCTGGAGATCGGGCCCGATTTAGGCTTTTGACCAGAATCACCGGTCACGATATCTCAGATACGGCTAATAGCGATTGGTATTACCCTGGACGATCGTACCGTCTCCCTGAACTTTGCCATCTTTCACCCACTTGATGTTGTTGCCCTTGACAGATGCGCGCCAACAATCCTTGGGCTGACCTTCATAGACCCAGCACATTTGGTCGCCCTCGATGGACCATTTTGCTTTGTAGTCTTTACTCCGCACGGTGCCGTCTTTGGCATAGAACTCGGTGTAGCGACCGGAACCATCCATTGATCCTTGTACCGTGTTGCCTGCGATCGCGTTTTTGACTTGCTGGCCGGAGGCTAGTGGCGTTTGTTCAGCGACCGCCGTTGTGCCAGCAAGGCCGAGTAGAAATGCAAGAATAAAGCGATTCATTATTGATCCTCAAAAATAGAATGTTATTCAATCGTAATACAAAAAAAGCAGGGCGGCTCGGCAAGGGTTATAGGACGCATGCCTCGCCCGTAAAGGCGTTAAAAATGTAACCGTCTGTAGGCTTACTTTTTCAATCGACAAATCAGTTGCCAAACAGCGGGCTATCGCCGGGCCATCATTAGAAACTACGATGGTTCGATTCCGCCCCGGGCCACCAAGATGAATCAACCGCTCACAGTCCTCAGGTTAGTAGGAACCCATGAAGTCTTTTTTTCCAATCTCGATACCGTTGTGCCGAAGAATGTTGTATGCGGTTGTAACGTGAAAGAGAAATTGTGGCATGCCGTATTTCAAAGCGTAGTCTTCAACAGTTAGCTTTTTCTCTTTTGGCGTACCTGGGCGCAAAACAATCTCTTTTACCGCGGTGCCATCAAGTTGCGCAGCGGAAATAGCGCTAATGAGTTCTAGCGTTTTCAAAATGCGGTTTTGCAGCTCGGCAAAACTTTGCTCGGTGTCTTCGTAGGTGGCTACTTCAAGGCCAGCAATGCGCGAAGGAACACTTTGGGCAAAATCGCAGGCGATTTGTACTTGACGTGCCAATGGCAGCATGTCTGGGAATAAGCGTGACTGCAATAAAGTGACCGGATCGAATTTTCGCTGTTGTGCGTACTCTTCGCCTTTTTTTAGCACATCGCTGAGTGCTAAGAGCATCTGCTTTAAAACAGGAACCGTAGCTGAATAATGAGAAATTGACATGGGTTTTCCAATTGTTTATGGCTGTTGAAGATGAAGAACTAGAGATGAGCGACGGAAAACCTCGCGCCGATCAGTGAGGCTCTACCGGCCCACCAGCGTCTTTCCATTCGCTAAAGCCACCGATATTGAATACCTTGGTGTAGCCCATTTCTTTGAGCGTTTTACCAGCCAGGGCAGCTTGCCCACCGGCACCACAAAGAAGGCAAAGTGTTTTGTCCTTGCTCAAAGCTGGATTAAAATAACTCATCGAATCATCGGCGGCAAATTCAATAAAGCCCCGTGGCACCCGCAATGCGCCAGCAACAGTACCAGACTTTGCAATGTCGCCGCTGTCGCGTACATCCACGAAAATCACCTCGCTTTTGCCATGAAGTTTGAGAGCGTCTGGCACCGACATTTTTTCAACAACAGCGTGGGCTTCTTCTAAATACACTTTGGCTGATTTCATAAGTTCTCCATCTTGTTTCAAATAAGTGTTCTCTACATAAGCAGTTTATTCGTATTGTCAGCATGGCCTGCTGAAGTAGACCCCAAGAACAAAACAAACTTGATGTCAGTTTAAGCTGCACTCAGGTTTCATGCAGCTGGTCGGCGCTGCCCCGGTTTTTGAATTCTATTCCTGTATTCTTTTCAAGACTGTCTTTTCTGAACGCAGTCCCTTTGAGTTGACTGTCTAATTTATACATGTCCAATATATACATTAAAGGCTTCTTAAAACAATAATCGCTAAATAAAACTGTGCAGCCGAAGCGATGACAAAAGACAAGGTTCGTATATACGGAATCCCAAACGGTTAGGATTTCTTAATACTTGTAATTTATGCTCATAAAGTCTATTGAGAATATATGGAATCCATAACAAACTTGTAAGAATAATAGTTAGAACTAAGCAGTAAGTTTCGTTTTTCATATTATTTTCCCATTTTAGTAAAATGAGGTGTTTACTCTTTGGTTGTATATACTACTTCAGAGATAAAAAAAGGGGTAGCCACTGCTGGCGCCGTTGTGAAATAACTTTGGTTTTCAAAAATGATGTTGCCCCACGACGGTGTTGGTGGTTGTACACCAATACCCAGATATGACAGCGTTGCCTCCATCAACACTGTAAAGGATGGTGACATGTTGTTCACCACTAGCGAGCGACGCCACGGTGATGTAAGCGCAGGTTCTGGCGTTACGGGTAAAACGCGTTATATTGGCAGGACTGGCAAATATCAAGGCGTGACCGGTGGGCGCGAATACACGGCGAAGTACTTGCCGGAGAATTGGCTATTCGATGAGTCCGACTGTATTCGCGACTAGTAAGTTCACGATTTCTAACATTACGGTTCTTGTACAGTTGGTTTTAGTAAGCGTGATGTTGGCAGCACTGTGCTAAATACCCTTTGGGCTGAGGTAAGATCCTGCCTCAGCCCGTTTATACACAAGAGGACGTAACACCTTTATGAAAAACGATATGCACGGAACAACCATTATCTCCGTTAGAAAAGACAATCAAGTCGCAATCGGTGGTGATGGGCAAGTAACACTTGGTAACCTTGTTATGAAGGGCACGGCAAAGAAAGTTCGAAAGTTGTATCACGGGAAAATACTCGCTGGGTTTGCTGGTGGCACGGCTGACGCGTTCACACTATTTGAACGATTTGAAGCAAAACTAGAAAAACATCAAGGGCAATTACTAAGAGCTGCAGTAGAACTCGCTAAAGATTGGAGAACAGACCGGATGCTTAGGCGGCTCGAGGCCATGCTTGCGGTTTCTGACTCAACCACGTCGCTCATCATTACTGGTAATGGAGACGTGATTGAGCCAGAGGACGGCCTCATTGCCATTGGAAGCGGAGGTGGATTTGCTCAAGCGGCGGCAAAAGCATTACTACAATATTCGGATCAAACTGCTGAAGAAATCGTCAAAACCGCACTCACTATTGCAGGTGACATTTGTATCTATACCAATCAAAACCACACAATTGAAACCCTAAACACATAGGTAAAGAAAAAACGTAATCACTATGTCACAAATGACCCCTCAAGAAATTGTCCACGAGCTGGATAAACATATCGTTGGACAACGCTCAGCGAAACGAGCTGTTGCCATCGCCCTTAGAAATCGATGGAGACGCAAACAAGTCGCCGAGCCACTTAAACAAGAAATTACACCCAAGAATATCCTCATGATTGGTCCTACTGGTGTTGGAAAAACAGAAATTGCTCGGCGTTTAGCCCGGCTTTCTGGCGCGCCATTCATCAAAGTTGAGGCGACAAAGTTTACTGAGGTCGGCTATGTCGGCAAAGACGTCGAATCAATTATTCGTGACCTCATAGACATTGGCATCAAGCAAATGCGCGAAAAGGAGACTCTACGGGTAAGACATCTAGCGGAAGATCTAGCAGAGGAACGAGTTTTGGATGCGCTACTCCCGCCTGCGCGCACTTCTGATATAAATGAATCTAGTGGCGCAACTGAATCAACTACGCGACAAAAATTCAGGAAAAGACTTCGGGAGGGGGAGTTAGATGAAAAAGAAATTGAAATTGATGTCTCGCAGTTGAGTGCTCAAATGGAAATCCTCGCACCGCCAGGAATGGAAGACCTCTCATCTCAGATACAAAGTATGTTCCAAAATATAGGGCCGAACAAAACAAAGAAACGTAAATTAAAGATTAAAGATGCTTTAAAAATTCTCGTTGACGAAGAGGCCGGAAAGCTCATCAATGATGACGAAATAAAAACCGCTGCCATTTCTAATGCTGAAGAGAATGGGATTGTCTTTTTAGATGAAATTGACAAGATTTCTGGGCGCCAAGAAAGTCATGGGGGCGAAGTCTCTCGACAAGGCGTGCAGCGAGATTTGCTGCCGCTCGTCGAAGGGACTACCGTATCGACGAAATATGGCATGGTCAAAACTGATCATATATTGTTCATTGGTAGTGGAGCGTTTCACTTAACAAAACCTTCAGATTTAATACCCGAACTTCAAGGCCGATTCCCCATTAGAGTAGAGCTCACAAGTTTGAATGTTGAAGACTTTGAGTGCATTCTCACGTCAACTGACGCCTGCTTATGTAAACAGTATGAAGCGTTGATGCGAACTGAAGACATCAGTCTTAAGTTCATACCGGAAGGCATTCGTCGAATCGCAGAGATTGCCTGGCACGTTAATGAGGCAACAGAGAATATCGGCGCTCGTAGAC
This sequence comes from Pseudomonadota bacterium, assembly GCA_027624715.1. Taxonomy (NCBI): domain Bacteria; kingdom Pseudomonadati; phylum Pseudomonadota; species Pseudomonadota bacterium. The sequence goes on along the minus strand of JAQBTV010000003.1, from coordinate 184,612 downwards.
TCTATACTGTGATGGAGAAACTCTTGGAGGATTTGTCCTATGATGCCACCAAGCATCAGGGTGAGACCATTTCAATTGACGTTAACTATGTTAATACGCGCCTTAAAGATCTTTCGGAAAGCGAAGATCTGGCTCGATATGTTTTATAATAGGCGATGTAAGTTTTTTATACTCGAGGAGAAAAAATGAGAAAGTTAGCTAGTTTTTTAGTTTTATCTGTTTCCGCTTTTTTTTGCGGTGGCGCGAGCGCGGTGGAAATGAGACCCGTGATGACTTTAGACGTAGCAAAAAAAATGGCGCAAGCCTGCGAAGAGAGAGCGATTCAAGAAGGTTGGCGTATGAATATTGCCATTATGGATGCTGGAGGGAATTTGGTTTATTTTGAACGCATGGATCGAGCGTACCTAAAAAGCATTGATATCGCGATACTTAAAGCAGAATCATCTGCCGGGTTACCGTTCTCAACAAAATTACTAGGCGAAATTGCGAGCACCCGCAATCCTGGTATTGCCCATGTTCCAGGTATCGCAACATTTGAAGGCGGCCTTCCTGTAATGACTGCCAGCGGGGAGCATATTGGATCAATCGGAGTATCTGGTGCGCCCTCAAGTGACGACGGGATTTGCGCCCAAGTTGCTATTGATGCAGTAGCCTCTGATCTTCGGTAAGTTTAAAATTAAATATGTGCTGTCCTGAGTATTCTCAGGGCGGCGCATGCGCCACCATAACCGTTATCAATATTTGTGACGGTTATCCCTGGAGAACAACTGACCAACATGGCATGAAGCGCGGCGGCTCCGCCTTGAGCTACGCCATATCCAACGGAAGTTGGAACCCCAATAAGCGGTTGCGCAACCAAGCCGCCCAAGACTGTTGGCAATGCCGCATCCATTCCCGCCACTACAATAATAACTTTAGACGCCTTAATATCATCTAATCGATCAAGCAATCGCCACAACCCCGCCACACCCACATCAGATATCTCTTTGGCTTGATGCCCATAGTATTGCAACGTCCTAGCTGCCTCTCTTGCGACCGGGATATCCGAGGTGCCCGCACAAATTACTGATACCTGATTTTGACTCAGAAGCTTATTTGAGTCAGGAGAGAAACCGGTTTGTGAAATCGGGTCATAATCCATCTCAAAATCGCCTAGGCTAAGGACGTGTTGTTGTTTATCTTGAGAAAAGCGCGTGAGAAGAAACCGATGCTGCCTCAATTTAGCCTGAAAAAGAATTTCGGCTATTTGTTCCGCCGTTTTCCCCTCGCAGAAAATAGCTTCATCAAGTCCAATGCGATCTTCTCGATCAAAGTCTAAGTTAATGTCTTTTTTAGCGTCCATTTAGAAAGGGTGCGTATCCACAGAACGAATATGAATAAATGCGCTGCCTACTTTATAGGCTTCGAAGCTGACAGGATAACGATGCCCTCGTTTTTCAAAAACCGCATTGATAATCCCTTTTAATGAGCGTTCTTTTTCAGTCGTCAGGCTCGATAAAGACACTCCATCCAACTCAATTACAATGCCTGTTGCTCGAAGCCGGCATCTCACTGTTTTGGGCTCTGGGAGCACCGACTGTTTAATCAGACGCTCAGACTCATTAATAAGAGGCAAAAGTTCGGGATCAATTCGGATGCCCGTCTCAACCCGACTCGACAGACAAGGAGATGCTGCCAGTTCAGATAGCTCGCCCAAGCCAATGTACTTAGCGATGGCTCTAACCATTCGTTTATCCGTATGGGTTTCAACAAATGGATGGCGAACTTTCGCATTTTTAGCCGCATCTAGTCCAGGTCGGTAATCGGATAAATCGTCCACATTTGCTCCTGATAAGACGACATTTGCGGTAACAGTTGATATTGCTTTATATAAATTTGTTTTACAGTAAAAACAACGATTGACTGGATTCGATAAATAGTCTTCGTCAGCAAATTCGCGTGCGTCCAAAATTTTGAGATCCCAATCATAGTCTTGAGCAAGCTGCTTCACTCGATCTGTTGCCTGTGATGGCACTGCTGGGGAAACGGCATGGTACATTTGAACATTAATACTCTTTGTCCGTGTCGCCAACATAGCAAGCGTCACGCTATCAATGCCGCCGCTAACGGCAACGGAGATCTCTCGCATCTCAGCGAGCAGCGCAGTTATTCTAGCCGCCTGCTTAGGCGCTTCTTCAATCACCTGTTACCCCATATTTGATTGCCATCTCTCGTCGTATGCCTTCTCGATTAGCATGCCCTTGAATGTCAACAAGAGCGTCTGCTTCAACCTTAACGGTTGTGGCCCCGGGTCGGATCACAAACTTACATTCTGCCTCCAACATTTCCGTGACGCAGTTCTTTTTCCATCGATCAAGAGTCACGCGGCTCAATATCTGATAGCGCAATCCAATCGTTGTTGTTTCAAAAAAACAAGCATCAAAAACCTGATCGATCTGAGTGGTCTCTGCAAGAACACGAATTATTATTGCCATCCGCCCTTTTTTCCCGAACGTTACGGCCTGGGTAACATCTAGCACCGTAGGGATTGCACGAATATGGTCTAACCCTATCGCTAGGTCTTCAGCGCTCTGGTCATCGACATCAAAATCAATTTGATATATCACGTTCTGCGAACTATTCTCTTGACCAGCAGCCGATATCATTAACGCTCGTAAGACATTACTTTTCTTTGAAAAAACCTTAGTCCCAAAACCCGTACCAGAAGCAATAAGCTTACCAGCCTGCCCTGCGCCTGATTGTCGTGGTTTTAGATACGCCAAAATCGCGGCACCGGTCGGGGTGATTCGCTCCCCATCGAGACCATCGTCATCAAAGTAAAAACCCTCCAACAGCTTAACCGTCGCCGGTGTAGGTACTGGCAAAATACCATGACTAGTATCAACTGTGCCACGCCCAAGTGGCAGAGCACTTAAGGTCCAACTAGCTGAGAGCTTATCAATTAAAAATGCCGCTCCAACAATGTCCGCAATAGAATCCCACTCGCCCACTTCATGAAAACTAATGGTCTCAACAGGCTTACCATGAACAGCCGATTCAGCCTCTGCCAAAAGACAAAAAATATCGATTGCAATTTGCCGTACTTGAGGATCCAAATCTGAAGCGGACAACGCACTTCTGATGTACGAAAACGACGTATGATGATGCTCATGGACGCCTAGCTCATCAACATTAAAACGTTTCCCTGTGAGAGCAAAATCAGAGTGTGGCAGTAGAGACAGCCCTACCTCTTTGGGCAAGCCTGCAATACGAATCGCCGCACACATTTCATCGTACCATTCTGGTTTCGCGTCTAGAATGGCGGCGATGAACATATCTCCCGCGATGCCCCCGATGGGATCTAAATGGACTCGCATTCTCAACGATTCATGAAAGACTTCACAACACTCTTAACCGCTCAAGCATGAACGCGTGTACGCGCAGCCAGCATCGGGTAAATCTTGCCTTTAGCATCAAACTTCATCGCCTCTGGCTCGCTCAGAATCTCGAACTTATCCAAGTTGCTTCGAATATAGGGCAACAAAGTTTCAGATACGTGTAAATCCATCACTTCGAGTGTTGTAGAAATTCTAACAATTTTTGTATCTGCCGGCTTTACTCTAACCACCGTCTTGACGGCCAGCTGTATAGCTTCCTGATCGTTATTCATGATGATAGGTATAGTCGCGCCGTCTAAATACATCGATGTGATTACGTTGGCATATGTCTTGGCGATATCAAGTTCTCGATATACATCCATCGTGATCACATCAGCCGAACCCAACCCAGTGGCATTTCCGTGCGTCTCAGGAGTAAGTCCCAATACAGCAATTTTTTTAACGTGTGGGCTCATCTCCCATTCAACATCACGGCAATTCCGGCCTGTTATATTGGGATCCATTCCTGAGCCAGATATATTTTTTCCAATCTTCTCTACAATCAACACATCAATTTCTTCAAATTGTAATTTCGGCATCAGCTTTTTCGCTTGAGCCAATAAGAACGGCTCTCGTTCCAGAACCTTTTCACTCGGAACAATTTCGATGAGCGCTGTTTCATCTGCGGCGTTTTCAACCATAGCCACACCGAAGAGAAAATTCTTTTTCTCCATAACGATTTTTGCGACTTTAGGCAGCAACACACCAAACATATCCATGCCATAGGTATGCAGTATCGACGCACCAATAATTTTCCCCATACCAATCGTCAGCATTTTAACGATGCCCGACTCAATAGGAGCTCTAAAATTTGTATGCGGCTTGACACGACAAACAAGCGCTACAGCGTCAGCTTCCGAAGCCAGTTTATCCATGTAAACCGGCATCCCATCATCAGCTGTTCCAATCTCCACAACCTCCATACTAGACTTTACCGGGCACCCAATGAATGCTTCCGTAACACCATAACCATCCAGCACTTCTTTTTGTCCCTCAGCAGTAGCACCACCATGGCTGCCCATCGCAGGAAAGACAAATGGCTTTCCGCCAAGTGACTTAATTTCATCCACGACGGCTTTTACACACGCGGCAATATTGTTAACCCCTCTAGAGCCAACACCCAATGCAATGGTCATTCCAGGTTTAATCTTCGATTGAATGACCGGTCTCTTGAATTCCTGAGCTACGGTTTCTCTAACACTACTAATTTTGGACAGTTCAAACTTCTGTCTCACATGTACCATTCGTGGCAAAGGAACGTCTAGGCCTCCCGCAATATTTACATCAATTCGATCACCAATCATCTCACCACTCCTTTTTTATTATTGATCATGCTCAAAATAAAATTAACCTAAATATTTATCCTTATTTTATCTCAGTATCTCTTTTTAAGCGTTATGACTTCATATATAAGGAATCAAACACCATTCTTGTATTTACAACTGGTTTATTTTGACTGTCCGTTTATAGTATGCCACTGTGGGTCCAAACTTATAGAAAGTGTATCGACGAATGCGGAACAAAAAAATAAAAGAAAGCTCTGAACTACGCTCTCATCGATGGTTCGGTCCGCAAAGCCTGCGAGCTTTTGGGCATCGATCCCGGACCCTACAAATGGGTTTCAGTCGGAAAGACTACGAAGGTAAACCCGTAATTGGGATCCTAAATACTTGGAGTGAGCTCAGTCATTGTCATTCCCATTTTAGAGAGAGAGCCCAAGACGTAAAGCGAGGGGTTTGGCAAGCAGGGGGCTTCCCCGTTGAGATTCCAGTGATGTCCCTAGCTGAAGTTTATCAAAAACCAACAACTATGATGTATCGCAACTTGCTTTCTATGGAAGTTGAAGAAATCTTACGATCCTACCCAATTGATGGGTGTGTTCTGATGGGGGGCTGCGACAAAACTCCACCAGGCTTGCTGATGGGGGCCTTAAGCATGGGGCTGCCTTGCATTTTTGTGCCTGCAGGTCCCATGCTTCGAGGAAACTGGCACGGTAAAACGCTTGGGTCTGGGTCTGATGTCTGGAAGTACTGGGACGAACTGAGAGTTGGGAATATCAGTGAAGACGATTGGCGAGACATCGAGGAGGGTATCGCCCGATCGGCCGGCACATGCATGACCATGGGAACCGCATCGACTATGACCAGTATCGTGGAAACATTAGGATTTTCGCTACCTAATGCGTCCACAATACCAGCACCAGATTCGAATCATCCAAGAATGGCGTCCGAGTCAGGCCGGCGTGTCGTAGATATGGTTTGGGAGGATCTCACTCCTCGAGATATTTTGACATGGCCGTCAATTGAAAATGCTGTGCGCGTGTTAATGGCTCTCGGCGGCTCTACCAATGCGCTTATTCACTTAATTGCAATAGCTAAACGAGCCGGGTTCAACATACCACTCGAGCTATTTGAACAGCTTGGGAAAACCACCCCTTATTTAGTTAATATGCGGCCATCAGGTGAATACCTCATGGAAGACTTTCACTACGCAGGTGGCCTGGCTGCTCTACTGCAAGAAATGCGACCGTTACTACATTGCGACGCATTAACTTGCACTGGAAAATCCTTAGGAGAAAATATTGAACGCTTTAAGATATTCAATCATGAGGTTATTAAACCCCTAAAGCAGCCGATACTTGCGGAAGGTGGTTTAATTATTTTAAAAGGCAATCTTGCTCCAGATGGGGCTGTCATCAAAACCTCCGCCGCAACTCCAGCGTTACTCAATCATCGTGGCAAAGCAATAGTTTTCGACGACTACAATGACATGGAACGGCAATTAGATGATCCCAATCTAGATGTAGATGAAAGTTCGATTCTTGTTCTCCGAAATTCTGGACCTCAAGGGGGCCCCGGTATGCCGGAATGGGGCATGTTGCCGATCCCCAAAAAACTTATTCAAAAGGGCGTCAAGGATATGGTTCGAATATCCGATGCTCGGATGAGCGGCACGAGCTACGGTACATGTGTCCTACACGTATCCCCCGAATCTTGGATCGGCGGGCCGCTCGCACTCATCAAAACGGGCGATGTAATAGAACTAAGTGTTGCAAACCGCAAAATCAATGTTTTAATATCAGACGCAGAAATGGAAGCCCGACGACAAACATGGTCTCCTAAAATGAGAAAATTTCGGCGGGGGTACGGTCAATTATTTTCGCAACATGTCCAGCAGGCGCACGAGGGTTGCGATTTCGACTTCTTAAGTGGTGAGGCCACTACCGATGATCCTGAAATACACTAGGCGAGGCTCTACTAGAAATTTCATTTCTAAATTAATCCTAAAAAATTGCGAGGGAAATATTCTTCCCTACGACTATTTAACCGATCGGTAACTGCGTATGCCCACTCATCGTTCCGGTAGACACTTTCTACACATCCCTGGTCCAACCAACATTCCTGACAGAGTACTCGCTGCAGTCTCTAGGCCAACGATTGATCATCGAAGTGAGGAATTTGGTGAGCTAGGACTAGAAGTTTTATCTAATCTCCAACGCGTATTCAAAACAAATCAACCAGTATTTATGTTTCCCGCTTCTGGCACCGGGGCCTGGGAGGCGGGCCTAACCAATGTGCTGAATACTGGGGACTCCATCCTCATATACGAAACCGGATACTTTGCCGCTCAATGGAAACGCCTCGCGACTAAACTGGGGTTTGATGTAAAAGTCATTGAATCTGATTGGCGTAGTTCAGTTGACCCTTCTCGCATCTACGACTACCTTAAAAATGATATAAATCAGAGTATTAAGGGCGTTTGTGTCGTTCATAATGAAACGTCGACTGGGGTAACCTCCGACATAATGGCAGTAAGAAATGCCATCGACGACGCCAAACATCAAGCGCTTTTATTCGTTGACACTATTTCCTCCCTAGCATCTATCGACTATCAACATGATGCATGGCGCGTTGATGTGGCTATTGGTGGCTCACAGAAGGGATTGATGCTGCCCCCAGGACTGTCTTTTAATGCTGTTAGCACTCGCGCACTAACGCTTCATACTACGTCTCAATACAACCGTGGTTATTGGGACTGGGGTGACATGTTGCCTCATAACGAGAAGGGTTTTTTTCCTTATACACCAGCAACAAATTTAATTTTTGGACTACAAGAGTCTCTTAAAATCATATTGGATGAAGTAGGTCTCGACAATGTTTTCGGTAGGCACGCTCGTCATGCGGCGGCAACAAGAGAAGCCGTTACACACTGGGGACTTGAAACAATGTGTCGTGATCCAGCGGCTTTCAGTAATACACTTACCGCCGTGATGACACCAACCGGAATCAGCGCGAACCAACTTAGACAAAAAATCCTTGATAAATTTGATATGTCTCTCGGTGCTGGCCTCGGTAAATTTAATGATCAAGTCTTTCGAATTGGTCACTTAGGGGACCTTAACGATTTATCGTTAGCCGGCACTTTGTCTGGCGTTGAAATGGGGTTAGCGCTCTGTGCTATCCCTTTCAACACAGGGGGGGTTTCCAGAGCTCTCGATTATCTGATGCGCTCTAACTAGGCCAAATGAGCCGCACGAGTAAGACGGTCTCGAATTCCGTCCCAAGAGCTCATCTCTGGAACTGCCTCAACAATAATTAACTCAGCGCCAAAGCTATCCAACTCTCTTAATCGCAGATATAAGTTTTTAGCGTAATCGTTAGGTTCTTGCGACGCAATTATTGTCGTTATATTAGGGCCCGCCACAAAATATTTTTGAAAGGTTAGCAGGGCCAGTCTATGTGCTGCTGCTTTTTGTTCTACGTATTGCCTAATTTCCCCTGTCGCAAGAAGCCTTAATTTAGTTCTCGGTGCATAGTGCGACGGCAAAGCTCCAGGCACTCTGGGCAACTTAAATCCAGCACTCAAAACATTCTCCGAAGTCTGTTTCGAGACATTATCTCTATCAATCATCCCGGGTCGTAACATGACGGGTGACTCTCCGTCGAACCCAATAATGGTCGATTCTATGCCTACGGCACATGGCCCTCCGTCAAGAATCAGGCTAACCTCGGACCCAAAAACTCGAGCAACATCTTCGGCTCTAGTTGGGGATAGCCGACCAAATTTATTCGCTGAGGGACCAACAATCCCACCTCCAAATTCGTTTAACAACTCGATGGCGACAGGATGGCTTGGGAACCTAATTGCGACCGTATCCTGACCACCCGTAACAATACGGGGGACTTTATCGGAAGCATCCAAAACAAGGGTTAGTGGTCCAGGCCAAAAACGGGCGGCGAGTTCTCGAGCTGCGCTGGGGATATTTATAGCGAATTCATCCAAAAGGCTCTCAAAACCAATATGAATGATCAAGGGGTGGTCAAACGGTCGGGACTTCGCCTCATAAACACGTTTGACTGCTAAAGGGTTTAACGCGTCAGCACCTAAGCCATATACAGTCTCCGTTGGAAAGGCCACCAATTGACCGTCCTTTAGTAAACGCACTGCCTCCTTGATGCTCGTGGTGACCCTTTTACTCAAATTCCCCTCTTTAAAAGACTCATTGCGTCAGCAACATTACCGCTTCTTTGTATTTATCAGATGTTCTTTGAGTGATATCGTCTGGCAAACGAGGCGCCGGCGACTTTTTGTCCCAACCAATAGATTCAAGCCAATCGCGAACAAATTGCTTATCAAAAGATGGAGGGCTCGATCCCACAACGTATTGGTCCTGCGGCCAAAATCTCGAGGAGTCTGAAGTCAGCGCCTCATCAATAAGATAAAGCTCTCCGGTCGAATCAGTTCCAAATTCAAATTTCGTATCTGCAATAATGATTCCTCTCTCAAGAGCGTAAGTACCCGCCTCTTCGTAGAGCATACAAGACGCCTCGCGAATTCTATACGCGTAGTCTTGTCCTACTTTTTTTTCGACCAATTCAAACGAAATATTTTCGTCATGATCTCCAAGGTCAGCCTTCGTCGATGGCGTAAAAATAGTCTGTGGTAATTGCTGCGCCTCTTTAAGATTAGGAGGCAAGACAATGCCGCATATGCTCCCCGTTTTTCGATATTCCTTCCACCCCGATCCCGCCAAATAACCCCGAACAATTGCCTCTACTGGAAGAGGCGTCAGCCAGCGCACGACCATCGCGCGACCCTCAACTTGTTCAAACTCACCATCAGTTAAAAACTCTCGGGGCGACTGGTCTAACCAATGATTAGAAATAAGGTGCGATAGTTTTTTAAACCAAAACACAGATAAGTCAGTTAGCAAACGACCCTTACCAGGAATCGGATCGGGCAACACCACATCAAACGCCGAAAGTCGATCTGTTTGAACAACCAAAAGGCGCTCTTTATCAATTTTATAGATGTCTCGAACTTTACCTCGATAGAGAAATTCTAACGAATTAATTTGTGTCTCAAAAACCGTGTTTTTATTATTCACCATCACTCCTGCTGCAATATTTGCCTAATATCCTGAGCCAGTAACAACGCGTGATCAAGCTCCGAATCAACGATAGTTAAATGTCCCATTTTGCGACCTGGCCTGGGTTCGTCTTTACCATACAGATGAAGCTTAACGCGATAATCTTGCAAAACACGATGCCAATTAGGCTCACCGTTTTGCCACAAATCTCCTAGTAGATTAACCATTACGGCTGGAGAATATTGCCTAGGCCTCACTAAAGGCAATCCGCTCGTTACACGAACTTGTTGTTCAAACTGGGAAATACTACAAGCGTCCATCGTATAGTGTCCACTGTTATGTGGTCGCGGCGCAATTTCATTTATAACTAAGTCACCATCATGCAAAATAAAAAATTCTACACACAGAATCCCGTTATATTGAAGTGCTTCGGCTAGCGATATGGCTAACTGTTCTGCCATGGAAACAATCTGTTCGGCAGCTCGTGCAGGAGCAATCGTTACATCTAATATGCCATCGCGGTGCTGGTTTTCTGCAACGGGAAAAATGGCCGTATTGCCTGTTAGATCACGAGCAACAATGACCGACACCTCGGACTGGAGCGGTAAAAATTGTTCAAATACACAAGGCACGCCGCCGAGTTTTTCAAACCCACCTCGGAGCTCGGATAAATTGTTAACAAGCAACTGCCCTTTGCCATCATAACCGAAACGACTAACTTTCAGAATTCCTGGAAAGCTTAAGTTTTGAGGGAAATCGTTGAGGTCATCTTTACTGGTAATTACAGCATGCGGTGCCACTTGAAAACCATGATTATGGAGAAAGGTTTTCTCCCGAATACGATCCTGCGCAATCTCCACAGCTTTCGCATTAGGACTTACTGAAACCAATGTATCAAGAAACCGAAGGCTGTCAGCTGGGACATTTTCAAACTCCGTAGTCACAGCTAAAGAAATCTGGGCCAATTCACTTAGCGCATCTAAGTCATCATAATTCGCTTGTATGTGCTTTTCTGCAACCCGGCCTCCTGGGCTAGACTTATCTGGATCTAATACGGCCACTCGGTAACCCATAGTTTGAGCTGCCATTGTGAACATTCTGCCAAGCTGTCCTCCTCCGAGGATTCCTAACCAAGATCCTGGCTGAACCATTACTTTAAAGATTTCGCGGGCAACTTCATTGCCTTCACTTTTGCCCGCTGCCGCTTACGAAATAAATTAAGCTTGTCGCTCAAACCATCATCTTGCATGGCCAGCAAGGCAACCGCAAAAAGAGCCGCATTAGACGCGCCGGCTTCGCCCACCGCAAAAGTCGCTACCGGTATCCCTTTAGGCATTTGAACTATTGAAAGAAGGGAATCAAGACCATTCATAGCTCTAGATGTCACAGGAACCCCCAACACAGGCACTTTAGTTTTCGATGCCACCATCCCAGGTAGATGCGCAGAGCCACCAGCGCCAGCAATAATAATTTTAATCCCACGACTTTCTGCTTTTTCTGCGTATTGAAACATCTCATCTGGCGTCCTATGCGCCGATACCACACGCGTTTCATGACTCACGTCAAAAGCCTCTAGAATCTCAGACGCATGTTTCATAACGGTCCAATCGCTTGCACTACCCATAATTATTCCTACGATTGGCTTAATACTTTTACGAGGTTTGCTCATAAATTAACTTCTAGTTAATACTGCATGATCTAAAATCTTTTCGATCAAGAATTGTCATAAATAGTAGCAATATCATCCAATGATATCGGCTTTATTTTCCCCGCATTGCCGGCAGTGCCGAAAGCCTCAAATCGTGCCTTACAGATAGACTTTGCCGCTTCTTTCGCCGGCTTGAGATACTTCCTTGGATCAAACTCACCCTTATTCATATTAAACGCTCGCCTAATTGCTCCAGTCATCGCTAAACGAATATCTGTATCAATATTAATCTTACGAACACCATGTTTTATGCCCTCTTGAATCTCCTCTACGGGCACACCATAAGTTTCTTTCATCTCGCCCCCGTGATCTCGAATTATCTGTAGCCACTCCTGCGGAACACTCGACGAACCGTGCATCACGAGGTGCGTATTAGGAATCTTCGCATGTATCGCTCGAATACGGTCTATAGCCAAAATATCTCCCGTTGGCTTGCGTGTAAATTTATAAGCCCCGTGTGATGTGCCAATTGCGATAGCCAGCGCATCTACTCCTGTTTTCGCAACAAAATCTGCAGCCTGCTCTGGATCAGTTAACAACATTTCTCTCGTTAACGTTCCTTCGGCACCAGACCCATCCTCTTTGTCTGACTGCATTGTTTCAAGGGATCCTAAGCAACCCAGCTCTCCTTCGACCGAGACGCCCACGGCATGCGCCATATCAACAACATGTTTAGTAACCGCCACATTATATTCGTAAGAAGACGGTGTTTTAGCATCCTCCTCTAGTGAACCATCCATCATCACACTTGAAAATCCTGATCGAATAGAGCGTTGGCAGGCCGCCGGAGACGCGCCATGATCTTGGTGCATGACAATAGGAATATCTGGATACTGCTCAACAGCCGCTAAAATGAGATGTCGAAGAAATGGTTCCCCAGCATATTGCCTTGCGCCAGCAGAGGCTTGCATAATAACCGGGCTTGAGGTCTCATACGCCGCCTCCATGATCGCTTGAACTTGTTCAAGATTGTTTACATTAAACGCCGGTACTCCATAGTTATTCTCGGCCGCATGATCAAGCAGTTGTCTCATAGAAACTAAAGCCATATATAAAGTCCTCTATTTAAAAAATTAGCATTGGGCTTATGCACCCTGACATTTTTATTTTATCGCGATCGCTCTTTGTTCAAGAATGTCTAGCGCCGGCAACGCTTTCCCCTCCAGGAACTCTAAAAAGGCACCTCCAGCGGTCGATATATAGTCGATTTTACCAGTCACCCCAAATTTTGTGATCGCTGCTATCGTATCCCCCCCACCCGCGATAGAAAAGGCTGCTGACTGACTGACGGCGCTCGACAACGCCTTAGTGCCCTCTGAAAACTGATCGAATTCAAAAACCCCGACTGGCCCGTTCCAAACAATCGTCCCAGCTTCCTTAATTATATTTTCAATTTCAGCCATCGTCTCGGATCCAAAATCAAGGATCAAATCATTATCATTCAGATCATCCACATGCTTTCTGGTCGCAACAGCATCCTGATGAAATGTAGTCGCACAAACTACGTCTCTGGGTAACGGTATTTTCCCGCCCCTTGACTCAATCTGCTCTATTACGGCTCTTGCTTGTTCAACCAGATCTTTTTCTGCTAGTGAAGCGCCTATATTTTTGCCTTTTGCTAACAAAAAGGTGTTCGCAATTCCGCCGCCTGGAATTAGATGGTCGACTTTCTTCGCTAACTCCAGGAGTACGGTGAGTTTCGTCGATACTTTGGAGCCTCCAACAATCGCGACTAGCGGCCTCGCCGGTGACAAAAGCGCTTGACTGAGCGCTTTAACCTCCTTAACTATTAACGGCCCCGCGCAAGCTGTTTGAACATATCGTGCGATACCATGTGTGGACGCGTGTGCTCTGTGCGCTGCGCCAAAAGCATCGTTCACAAAAACATCCGTCAATTGCGCCATTTTTCGAGAAAGCTTCTCATCATTCTCGATTTCTCCCAAATTCATTCGACAGTTTTCTAATAAGACGACCTGTCCCAACTCAACATCTACGCCCGATGTCCAATCTTTGATGAGAGGTACGTTTGTGCCTAACAGGTCCGATAAACGTTTTGCAACTGGTAAGAGAGAAAACTCTTCCTGAAATGTCCCTGGTTTAGGACGGCCAAGATGAGATACCACCATAACCGCGGCACCAGCGGCCATCGCTCGTTGAATGGCGGGCAGAGAAGCTACAATTCTTGTGTCATCCGATATCTGATGATTTTCGTTAAAAGGAACATTTAAATCAGAACGAATAAGAACACGCTTACCCAAAAGATCAACTTCATCCAAGGTTCGGAACTTCATAGTTTCGTTTTCGGTTACTAAAAAACAAAGGGGCATGCTCAAACCGCGCCCCATCAACAAAGTTAAATATTTTTACGCGGCAGACATCAATGCTACGGTTGTATCAAGCATTCGATTAGAAAAGCCCCACTCATTATCGTACCAAGAGCACACTTTAACTAACGCGCCCTCGGAAACCTTCGTTAAGGTCGCATCAAACACAGATGACGCGGGGTTATGGTTAAAATCTATAGACACTAAAGGTCCATCGCTATATTCCAAAATTCCTTTAAATGTCCCTTTTGAGGCATCTTTAATTGCTTGATTGACCTCTTCTACCGATGTTACTCGTTTAGCGATGAACGACAAATCAACTACGGAAACATTAATCGTTGGTACGCGTATCGCGAAGCCATCTAACTTGCCATTAAGCTCAGGAAGTACTAAACCAACTGCCGCTGCAGCCCCCGTTTTTGTTGGGATCATTGACATGGTTGCTGAGCGCGCCCGACGCAGATCCTCGTGATACACATCCGTTAACACCTGATCATTCGTGTAGGAGTGAATAGTCGTCATCAGCCCGTTAACAACTCCTATTGCATCGTTAAGCACCTTCACAACCGGAGCAAGACAATTAGTAGTACAAGACGCATTCGATATCACCTCTGCTTTAGACGTGAGCACTTCATGATTGACGCCATAAACAATTGTTGCGTCAACATCTTTACCACCAGGCGCAGAGATAACCACTTTTTTAGCTCCCGCCTGAATATGCGCACTCGACTTTTCTTTTGAAGTAAAAAAACCCGTGCACTCTAAAACAACATCGACTTTTAGCTCGCCCCAGGGCAAAGCGCCGGGGTTACGTTCGGCAACAACTTTAATTTTATCTCCATTAACTACAAGATTATCTCCATCAATAGAGACTTCGCCAGGGAATCGACCGTGAGCCGTGTCATATTGAGTCAAATGCGCGTTAGTTGCTGCGTCGCCAAGATCATTAATCGCGACAATCTCAATATCATGCTTCTTGCCTCCCTCATAATGCGCTCTAAGAATATTTCTTCCAATGCGACCATAGCCATTAATCGCAACACGTATCGTCATCTATTAACTCCCTCCATCAATAATCATGTATAAACCGGTGCGCCAAACTCAGCATTAAGCTTGGCTACTAATGTTTAATCGATTTCACGGCACTCACAATTGCCTGAACGGTGACACCAAAATGCTCATATAAAGCCTCTGCTGGAGCTGATTCGCCAAATGTATCTATGCCTATAACTTCTCCCTCGGTTCCTACGTACTTGCGCCAAAAATCTGTAACCCCCGCCTCAACCGCTACTTTAGGCACGGCTTTAGGCAAGACATTATTGCGATATCCAATATCCTGCCTATCAAAAACATTAGTAGATGGTAGTGACACAACCCGGGTTGCAATTCCTTCATCCTGTAATATTTTTTGAGCGTCTATCGCTAGAGACACCTCAGACCCCGTAGCCAAAATTATTGCTTCGGGATGCTTCGCATCACTCAATACGTAAGCGCCCTTAGAAATATCTTCAATTTGTTCACTTGTTTTATGTTGATGCGGCACTGCTTGTCGCGTCGCAAGTAAACAACTTGGGCCGTCAACACGGCCCAACATACAGCCCCATGCCGCTAAAGTCTCAACAGCATCACACGGTCTCCATACATCTAAATTAGGTATTGTGCGCAAACTACTTGCGTGCTCGACAGGCTGGTGGGTTGGCCCATCTTCGCCTAGGCCGATCGAGTCATGCGTGAATACAAATAACGATCTGAGCTTCATTAGTGCCGCCACACGCAATGCATTACGACAATAATCAGAAAACACTAAGAATGTTGCGCCATAGGGAATAAAGCCGCCATGAAGCGCAAGTCCATTCATGATTGCGGCCATTCCAAATTCTCTAACCCCATAAAACAAATAATTGCCTGGGCGCTCTCGGCTCAGAGGCCTTGATCCTGACCACATCGTCAAATTAGAGGCCGCTAGATCGGCGGATCCGCCGATTAGTTCAGGCAAAAGCGGCCCCATAAATTCCAAAGCATTTTGTGATGCCTTACGTGTCGCCAATTTTTCTGCCTTGGCATTCCAAGCCTCGAGCTCTTCGTTTAATTTTTTAACCCATCCCCCGGACATCTGTCCGAAAAGACGTCTCTCGAGCTCTTTGCCAAGCTCTGGAAATTTGGTTTGATATTCGGCCTGCTCCTGGCGCCACGCATCCTCGTATGCCTGGCCCCTGAATCGGGCATCCCAAGCAGCATAGACCTCTTGCGGCATTTTAAACGGCGGATGAGGCCAACCTAAAGCCTGCCTTGTTGCCACCACCTCATCTTCTCCCAAGGGGGCCCCATGAGAAGCGCCTGTATTTTGTTTTTTTGGCGAGCCTTTTCCAATAATCGTCTTACAACAAAGCAAGGTTGGTTTATCACTACTGGACTTTGCTTTTATGATTGCAGCATCAATCTGATCTAGGTTATGGCCATCAACGTCTTTGACCACGTTCCAGCCATAAGCTTCAAACCGCTTAGGCGTATCGTCTGAAAACCAACTACTTATCTCACCTTTTTCTGAATCAATTGAAATACCGTTGTCATCATAAAAAACAATCAGCTTATTTAAACCAAGGGTGCCCGCCAAAGAACAAACCTCATGAGAGATGCCCTCCATTAAACAACCGTCCCCTAAAAAAACATAGGTGAAATGATCAATGATCTCATGCCCCGGACGATTGAAATCCGCCGCTAATACTTTTTCTGCTATCGCCATACCTACTGCATTGGCAACGCCTTGTCCAAGCGGCCCCGTCGTAGTTTCCACCCCTGGGGTCACGCCATATTCAGGATGCCCCGGAGTTCTTGAATGCAATTGTCTAAAGCTTTTGAGGTCTTCAATGCCTAGGTCATAACCCGATAAGTGAAGCAGTGAATACAACAACATAGAGCCATGCCCATTCGACACGACAAAACGATCTCGATTCGCCCATTTTGGATTAGTCGGGTTGTGTTTTAAATGTTTTTGCCAGAGAACTGCGGCAATATCTGCCATCCCCATTGGCATTCCGGGATGCCCTGAATTGGCTTTTTGTACCGCATCCATGGCAAGGGCGCGAATCGCGTCTGCGTACTCTATGTTTTTTGCCATCGTTTTAACAACTTTTACGTATCAATTAAGGGAACTCCAATCGGCACCAAAAGATCGCTCTGTGCCGTCAAGAACGGAGGCGTCATTTTATCTCAATGGCCACGCAACGTCTTGTAACGGGTATGAATTAAAAAGGTTGCCTCTAATTCAAGACATCATTTTTACGAGGTGTTTTGATTCCTAATTGCTTTAGCTTGCGATAAAGATGGGTTCTTTCGATCCCCGCCTGGCTGGCTACCCGAGACATGTTTCCCCCCTCCTTCGCGAGGTGGTACTCCAAATATTGCTTATCAAATTTCTCACGCGCTGACCGATAGTCTCTATCAAAGTCAAAAGAAGGGGCCTCTATTCTGGTCTCTCGAGAAGAATTTTCTAATACCCCGTTTACGTCATTGACACCGATTTCTTCTCCAACGGAAAACTGTGCGCTTGCCAGCACAACAGCGCACAGTTGGCTTAAGTTAGCCGGCCAGTCAACCAAGCGAAGCTTATTTAGCGCAGCAACAGAAAAAGATTTAGCAGGGTATTTCTGAAAAAGAACCGATTTAGAAATTTCAATAACATCATCAATACGATCTTTTAGCGGCGGCACATCCACTATCGTTTCACAAATCAACTCATAGAGTCTGATATCAAACTGCTCTTGCGCCACCAGCGAACTTAATCTAGCCGTCGAGGAGGAGATTACCCTTGTCCCAGCCTCCTGGAGGCTTCTCCACTTGGAAATCAAATCCGCTTGTTGGGGTTTTTCCAACGATCCGATCTCCCGAAAAAAAATGACACCCTCTCGGCTCGTCTCGACTAATTGCTCACCCTTTGCCGCATACTCTTGAGAACCCGAAATAACAACCCAAGGTCTATTCGTTTTTTGCAACAACCGCGCACATTGGTCCGCGCCCGAGCCAGGCGCCTCTGAAAACAACACTGGACCAGCCATTTTAGTAAGTGCCTCACACTTTCGCTTAAGATTCAAGGCCGTCTCAGTTTTCCCAAGCGTAACGTAAATGGGGTCGCGCGCACGGTCTCTAGATTGATCCCTGAGAGCCGCCGAAACCGTCGACAGAAGCTTTTGTAATGCAATAGGCTTTTCTAAAAATGAGTAAGCGCCTATCCGGGTCGCCTCTACAGCGGTATCAATTGTTCCATGTCCGGACATCATTACAATTGGCATTGTCATAAGACCTGATGACGCCCACTCCTTCAATAAGCTCACACCATCCACGTCCGGCATCCAAATATCTAATAAAACAAGCTCGGGTCTAGCTTTTATAAAAATATTTTTAGCCTCTGCCGCGTTTTCAGCGACATCTACTTGGTGACCCTCTTCTCTAAGAATCTCTGAAAGCAACTCACGGATTCCAATTTCATCGTCAACTACAAGAATTTTACTCATTGTTCGACCGTTTTTGTCAAAAGTTTAGATTTTAATGTAGTGTGTGATAACGGCAAGGTTATTTCAATCTGAGCCCCAACCACCCCGTTGCAAATCGCTACGGTCCCACCATGTTCTTCAATAATTTTTCTCACTATAGCCAAACCAAGGCCACTGCCCTTTGCCTTCGTTGTGTAATAAGGATCGAAGGCTCGACCAAGCACCTCATCAGAAAATCCTGGCCCATTATCCCGCACCCTTATATGAGTTAAGCCTGATGTGACGGCTGTCTCAACCAAAATCTTAGGCGCCATGTGCTGTGAGACAGCTTGCTCTGCATTTTGAATTAAATTGTGAAGCACCTGCCTTAGCTTTCCTGTATCTCCCCAGAGAAATATCTCCTCTGAAGCAAGCTTCGTTTCAATAGGCGTCGCAGTCGCTCGATACAATTCAATAACATCTATGACCAAACCATTTACATCAATCAACTCCGATTTGCGATCTGGATTTCTAGAATATTCATTAAACGCGTTTACCATTCCTTTTAGCGCGGCAACCTGATCAACTATCGTTTTAATTGATCGCTCCAACATCGCGGCATCGTTTTCGTCAAGCTTGGGCCCTAATCGGTGCAATAAACGCTCCGCTGACAACTGTATCGGAGTAAGTGGATTTTTTATCTCATGAGCGAGCCTTTCAGCAACCTCTCCCCAGAGAGCCAATCGTTGTGCCTGAAGTAAATGGGTCACATCATCAAAAACCACAACAAACCCTGAAAATTCGCCACCATCCAGTGTAGAGATTCGAACCAGAAGTACTTTTTTAGTCTCGCCAACTACAATTTCTACCTGGCGCTCTATTTGCGATTCATCCGAAACCGATAAACCCGCTGGAATAAGCGCCCTCATTGCCTCTAAGCCCGCAAGATTCAACACGCCGGAAAGCGCGACACTTTCCAATGTCTGACCAAGAATTTGCTCGGCACTGGGATTATATGCACGCAGGTTCAAACGATTATCGAACGTTAATACGCCAGCAGATAGCGTCTCCAAAATGCTGGTCAAGTAGGCGTTGGCCTGTGTAAGTGCTGTCTCATGCTTTTCCGCTACGTCTTTCGCCTCGGAAAGTTGGCCGGTCATCACGCTGAATGACTCTGTCAAAATTCCTAGCTCGTCCCCGCGGTTTATGGGGGCTCTCTGACTAAAATCTCCCTTTGCAACAGCTCGTGTTCCCGCGGCCAAAAAGCCCAAGGGTGCAGAAAGGCGATTACTGTACATAACCGCCAATAGCACAACACTAAGGAGTGCGAGCCCTAAAGATAAGGTTAGTGCTAACGTATATAGGCGCTGCAATCCATAGCGTGACAACGATAATTCCTGGTAGTCCCGATAAGCCTCTTCAACCATCGCGGCATCGCGTGCAAGCCTCTCGGGAACCAATTGAGTGACTTGCAAAATTTGCATTTCCTCTTCTAGATGATTGATGGGGACTACCACCCTTAAACGCAAACTAGCTTCCCCATCTTCTTCAATACCGGCATAACTTTGTTGGAGTTGCGCTTGGCGTAGCATTGTCTGAGTGGGCGCTAGGGGAATAAAGCTATCCGTCCAGGAATTGGAAGAAGCCACTATGGCTCCCGTGGTCGTTAACAGGGTCGCCTCGCTAATGGCCGCCTGATCTCTGAGCCTGTCTATTGAAGCTACTTGAGACGCAGTATTTTGATATGAAAGACTGACCGCCATCGAGTCTGCCTTTATTTGCAGCTCTCTTAACCCATTCTCTAGATTTGCCCGTCCAAGATTTAAGCCCCCCTCAAGCGCGCTGTCTACCCGAATATCAAACCAAGACTCAATGGAGGCTGCTAAAAACTTAACCGAAATGCCATACATAACCGCACCCGGGACAACTGCAACCATTACAAATACAAGTATCAACCTTACCGTCAGCTTAGAACCAAACACACCCGCTCGATAGCGCCTGATAGTCACTAAAACTTGTGCGCCTACCAAAATCATCAAGACAACGATAAGACAAACACCAACTCCGAGAAGAACCGGCAATTCATTGAACACATCACTGGTTGTCGTGATTGGTGTCGATAGCAAATACAGCAGATAAAAACCAAAGAAGAGCGACGCCGTAACAATCATACTCAGCGTCATTTTTTTCAGCTTTTTGATATCGCCTAATTTCATTTATCCATAATCCAACGATACCAAGGCGACGACACTTCCCACTTGTCAGATTCCAAAGCCTCTAGCTGCAGCGCACTGGGCAAGGCGCCAGCCTCTAATCGCAAGCGAACCTGAGCCTCATAATCTATCTTGGGCACTAGCTGTTCCACATTAAACACCACCAAATCGACAATGCTTCCAGCCGCATCCAGCGCTTGTTCTAATGTGTTAAAACTTGCGTCCCGCTCTCTCAACTTATCCCGTATGAGATATTGACGAGTAAGGACATTATATGAAAGCCGATACGGTAGGGACGCCTCCACCACTGTTTGGTCCCAAACATTCCACCTTTGTCGTATAACATTAAAGTCAAGGACAAACGGTAACGTGACTCCTTTATGAAGCGCGTTCTGAATAATAGGACTTAGATCAATATTAAAGGTCGCATTCAAAGAAAAGGTGGCGTCCTGTTGCTCTAACTTGACGGATTGGACAACGATGCCATTGGCGACGGCGTTCATCGCACACGAATAAATAATAACTGATCGCAGAACTACTGCGGTCCGATTATTTCTTTTCAAAAAGCGCGTGAAAAAATCCATCATGACTATCGTTTGGCAAAATCAAATGGCCATTATGCGCCGCATATTCGTCGTCGATCTTTGCGTCTGACTGCTCGTTCAAAAACCATCCAACTTGTTTTTCATTTTCCTCGGAAAAAATCGAGCATGTTGTGTACAACAATTTACCACCCTTAGCCAAAACCTTCCAGGCTGCGTTTAGTAAGGCACGTTGTTGCCGAACAAAACTATCTGTGTCTTTTTCTTTTCTGAGCCACTTGACGTCAGGGTGTCGACGCACTACCCCTGAGGCACTGCAGGGGGCGTCCAGCAAAATTCGATCATAAGGCTCCGCATCCCACCAGCTTTCTATGTTGGTCGCATCGGCTACTTGTGTTTTAGCTGTTAGGCCAAGTCTAGATAAGTTTTCCTCTACCCTCAACAATCTTATTGTATCTTTATCGAGCGCCGTTAGATGCACATCCTCTAACTCAAGTATATGGCACGCTTTTCCTCCAGGCGCCGAGCAGGCATCAAGCACTTTATGTCCCGCTTGCAAATCTAATCGAGGCGCCGTTGTCTGAGCCCCCGCATCCTGGACCGATACTAATCCATCAAAAAATCCAGGTATCTGATGTACTGAAACAGGCTCCTTTAGAATTACTGCCGCATTTGCAGTAATGTTTTCAGGCCGCCACCAACCCACTTGCTGCTGCTCTAACGTTTTTAAATATTGTTCTAGCGAAATAGCGCGCGTATTCACTCGAAGCGCCAGATTCGGATGTTGAAGACTGGTGGCAAATATCGCGGCAGCCTGATCAGGGTACTCACGACGCAGTTTGTCTATCCACCAAGCTTGATGCTGCAAGCTTGCTTCATCGTTTTTTGCTGCGGCAACGCTGATATCCTCATGCTGCCTGAGATAATTACGGAGAACCCCGTTAACCAAGCCCGACAGTTTTGTAAATCCTAATTGCTTCGCCGCAGAAACGGAAGCATTCACTACTGCATGGTCAGACGAGCGCGTAAACTCTATTAAATACATCCCAACAAGAAGCAAATTCACAAGACCATTTGGTCTCTTCGTAACCAGCTGATCGAGTGCAAACTCCAAATATCCTAAGTAACGCAGGGCACCGTAAACCGTATTTTTCACCGTGGCTTGGCCAGACCGCGAAGCTATTTTTCCCAATTCTTGAGGAAAAACCGTCTTAAGACTCTGGCCCAACTTGACCCTTGTCACGCACGCTTGGGCAACAAGTTGAATGTCAATCATAATTCGACACTATTTAAATTCATGGCCAACCTTTAACCCGAAAGCTCTACCATATTCAACTGATGATGATTTTTTTTTACCTGGCCTCTGAATAACCCGGACTTTTAGCGTTCCCCGCCCACAAGCAACAACAAACCCATCTCGCGCTAGCGCAATTACTGTACCCGGGCCACCTTGTAAGCCCGATTGATCCAAAACCATGGTTTCCCAAATTTTGATTCGACTTCCTCCCGAAAAAGTATGCGCTCCTGGGATCGGGTCCATAGCGCGCACCAATCGATTTATTTCTCCGCTGGAAGCAGCCCAATCAATCAAAGCATCATTGTTATTTATTTTGTACGCATACGTTGCGAGAGCGCCCGCCTGTTGAATCACGGGTGTGCGGCCATCCAAATTAGCCAATGTATGAATAAGAGCCTCGGCACCAAGAGCCGCCAATGTATCATGTAATGTCCCAGCCGTATCATTTGCCTCAATCGGGATACGACGCTCACAAAAAACGGAGCCGGTATCTAGACCCTCCTCCATTTGCATAATACAGACGCCTGTTTCTTCATCACCAGCCATTATTGCTCGCTGAATCGGCGAAGCGCCTCTCCATCGCGGCAGCAATGACGCGTGTACGTTGATACATCCAAATGGAAAAGCGGTAAGTACTGGCTTTGGCACAATCTGTCCAAATGCGACAATAATCATTACATCTGCATTCTCCCGTCGAATCCTATCTAGCACTTCGGGGGATTTTAAACTCGCGGGTTGATACGTGTCGATACCAAGGGCTATAGCGGTTTTTTTTACCTCGCTAGGCATCATTAACATACCTCGTCCCGCTCGCCGATCAGGCTGCGTTATGACTAATGGTATTTTATGACCAGTTTCTATAAGGGCTTTGAGGCTGACCGCAGAAAATACCGTGGTTCCTGCAAAAATGATGTTCATGACACCTCTTGGTAATCGATTGCTTTTTGCTGCTTTCTCAACTTTTTAATAATGCGCCCTTGCTTAAGCCGAGACAAATATTCCACAAAAACCTTTCCATCTAGGTGATCGATTTCATGTTGAATACACACTGCCAGCATCCCTTCCGCCTTTAAATCAAATTCTTTCCCCGTTTTGTCTAATGCTCGAACCTTAATCCGTTCAGACCGTTCCACCCAGTCAAAAACACCAGGAACGCTCAAACAACCTTCTTCAAAAATAATGGTGCCCTCTTTTGATCGGATTTCTGGATTTATCAAAACCAAGAGATCGTCCTTTGCTTCAGAGGTATCAATCACAATTACTCTCTCTGGCACATTAACTTGAGTCGCAGCGAGTCCGATGCCCGACGCAGCATACATGGTTTCAGTCATATCCTCGACGAGTTGACGGATCTTATCTTCAACCTCGACTACTGGTTTTGCTGAGCTGTGTAGCCTTTCGTCCGGATATTGCAATATGTTCAGAATACTCATTTATTCCGTGTATTTCGTGAAACGTTTAAACAATAAAAGGAACGAATCCCAAGTGGTATTTTAACAAGATCGTTGCTTTGATTAAATTCTAATTAAACTTAAAACCAAAAATTTTAATCCATCATAGTTAAAGCTGAATTTATTTTTCGTCTACATATTGACTCTAAGTTTACGATAAGACATCCTCTTAGAGATAGCTGAAAATATCGTTTAGATCCGATCAGCGGGAACTTTCTAAACGATCCAACAACCAAGGACTTATATGTTCGACATATTATTTTATCTCGTCGAGAGCTTTTTCCCGCATGGCACGCTTTCAGATAACGAAACGATCTCACGAAAACTTTCTGATGCAGGGTTCCAAGATGAAGACATATCCGAGGTTATAGGGTGGCTGCGCGGCTTTAGCTCTTGCGTGGACGCCAATGTCTATCGAGGAGACCTTCCAACAACCGATGGGTTTCGGGTTTTTTCTTCCGAGGAAATTAACGGGCTGTCGACAAATGCCCGGGGATTCTTAACATTTTTGGTCGATTCCCACCTAATCACAGCCGGTCAGCGAGAAATAATTATTGAGCGGGTCATTGCTCTATCGGGGTCTCAAGTAGGGGTTGATGAAATCAAACTGATCGTATTATTGGCCTTGTGGCACCAGCAAGAATCCATCGACGGAATGATGCTAGACCTATTGGCCGCTGGAGACGAGTCCAGCTTACAATAAATCTTATCGAGTTGGCGTAAACCGTTAACTCTTGTATGATCCCGCCAAAACCTTATCGGTAAATCATGGCTCAAAATCTTCTAATAGTCGAATCTCCGTCGAAAGCAAACACGCTCAAGAAATATCTGGGTGCAACATTCGACATACTCGCATCTTATGGACACGTAAGGGACCTTCGAGCCAAAGAGGGGGCTGTTGATACGGAAAACGGCTTCACGCTTGTGTACGAGTTGGTGCCCCAAAACAAAAAACACGTCGAAGCGATCAGTAAGGCCGTAAAGCAGGCCAACATTATTTATCTAGCAACCGACCCGGATAGAGAGGGTGAAGCCATAGCTTGGCATCTTGCGGAAATTCTCCACAGCAAGAAACTATTAAAAGGCAAAGCCCTTAAGCGCGTGGTGTTCTATGAGATAACGGAGTCTGCAGTCCAGGACGCTATAAACAAGCCGCGAGATATTTTAATGCCGCTAGTCAATGCGCAACAAGCCCGACGAGCGCTAGACCACCTTGTGGGATTTAATTTATCGCCAATTTTATGGCGAAAAATCGCTAGGAATTTATCGGCTGGCAGGGTACAAAGCCCAGCTCTTCGGCTAATTGTTGAGCGAGAACAAGAGATAGAACAATTCGATAATGAAGAGTATTGGTCCATCCACCTCAAAACTGCAAAAGGCAAACAACCCTTTGAAGCAAAGCTGGCAAGCTTCAAAGATGAGAAGGTTGAACAGTTTTCGTTCCGAACAGAAAAAGAGCAACTAGCAACAATTGAAGAAATAAGAAATGCTTCAAATGGCATATTAACGATTTCTAAAATTACTCGTAAGCCTCGATCTCGATCACCTGCTTCGCCTTTTACGACATCAACACTACAACAGGAAGCCGTACGGAAGCTTGGCCTCACGGCCAAATCTACCATGAGTGCCGCACAACAGCTATACGAAGGTATCAATATAGGCGGCTCCATTGAGGGCCTGATAACCTATATGCGTACAGACTCAATGGCACTATCGAACGACGCAATCAGTGACATCAGAAAATACGTCTCTACCAATTTTTCAGCTGATTACCTTCCAGCGAAGCCTATTGTCTATAAGACTAAATCAAAAAATGCTCAAGAAGCACATGAAGCAATACGCCCGACATCAATCAGTCGAACACCCGATTCCTTAAAA
Organism: Pseudomonadota bacterium; assembly: GCA_027624715.1. Classification (NCBI taxonomy): domain Bacteria; kingdom Pseudomonadati; phylum Pseudomonadota; species Pseudomonadota bacterium. The sequence goes on along the minus strand of JAQBTV010000003.1, from coordinate 158,944 downwards.
CCATTTCTTCGGGCCGATCAAGCTGCCCTTTATGAAATGATTTGGAAAAGAACTGTCGCCTCGCAAATGGCTGCGGCTAAATTTGACACTACAAGCATTGACCTAGAAACAAAACCAAAGGGAACGCTATTCCGGGCAAATGGCCAAATATTAGTTTTTCCAGGATTTATGTCGGTTTATCTTGAGAGCGCCGACGACACTGCAGTTGAAAACGAAACTAAGCTTCCAGAACTTTCCGAAAAAGATCAGCTATCAATAGAAGATATTTTTGGCGAACAACACTTCACCCAGCCGCCGCCTCGTTATTCTGAAGCCAGCCTAGTTAAAACTTTGGAAGAATATGGCATTGGCCGGCCATCTACCTATGCGAATATTATCTCGACCCTAGTGGACAGAGGTTATGCCCTTTTAGATAAAAAAAGATTTAATCCAACAGATGTTGGGCGTATTGTTAATAATTTTTTAACGACTCATTTTGATACTTATTTAGATTATGGCTTTACTGCTGACCTCGAAGCCGAACTAGACGAAATATCTAACGGAAAACTGGATTGGGTCAAAGTTATAGGCAAATTTTGGAAATCTTTTGCTGCCCAAATAGAGGAGAAATCGGGAGCAAATCGAGGCATCCCATTACCTAGTGCTGAAAATCCGATTCGTGCCTGGAAAGAGTTTTCTAGACAAATTACAACAGCCGAATGGATGGAACAAAAAAACCCGGAGAGCTGCCCCAAATGTTTTAGCTCAGTACTTCTTCAGAACAGTTCGCGAGGACTATTTGTGGGTTGTAGCGGTTATCCAAAGTGCGACTTCACTGAACCCTTCGGAGCGGGGCCGATTCAAAAAGAGCCGCTTTTGCTAGGACAAGACCCAGAGTCTTCAAAGTCCATTTTCTTGCTAAGCGGCCCGTACGGACCATATGTACAAATTGGCGAAACCCCGCCGCAAGGCTCAAAAGAAAAAAAACCGAAACGCAGCGCTTGGCCTAAAGATGCCCCCTTTCCCTTTGAGGCGAGCGAGGAAGCCTTTGCTACAGCAATCAAAGCACTAAGTTTGCCACGAAATATTGGTCTTCACCCCGAAACGCAAAAAGCTGTGGAAGCAAATATCGGTCGCTTCGGGCCCTATCTGAAACATGATGGCGGCTTTAAATCAATACCTAAAACAGATAGTGTTTACGATATTGAATTAGATCGTGCAGTCGAATTACTCGCTCAAAAAGAACCATCCAGTGGTCGCGCGTTAGGTAATCATCCTGCTGACAAAAAACCGATCTCGGTTAAAAATGGCCGTTATGGGCCATACGTCAAATATGGTTCTGTGAATGCGACTATTCCAAAGGACCTTGACCCAGATATCATCACCCTTGACGAGGCGGTTGTATTAATCAACCAAAAACTGGAAAAACCCCCACAAAAAGCAACGAAAAAAGCTACCGCTAAGAAACCGGCTGCTAAAAAATCTACCTAAACGTCTAGATTTCTGGCACGAAGGGCATTTGTTTCAATAAATGCCCTTCTGGGCTCAACCATATCTCCCATTAACGTGGTGAAAATAGCATCTGCTGCAATAGCATCCCCAACTCTCGTTTTTAATAAAATTCGAGCTTTCGGATCCATTGTGGTTTCCCATAGCTGATCTGGATTCATTTCCCCCAAACCCTTATAGCGCTGTACGCCAATACTTCGTTTGGCATCATCAAGCAACCAATCTAGAACTTCTTTAAAACTATTTACTGTATGCTCACGCTCTTTTCTTCGAACAACTGTGCCTTCTGTAAACAGGTCTGAGGTTAGTTTCGCGGTGGTAAGTAATTGCCGATATTCTCCACTTGAAACAAATGATTCGTCTAGACATGTTTCGTATTCATTGCCATGAGTGAGGCGAATAATTTTAATAGCATAAGTTGCATTTCCATCTGTATCGAGCTCACCATCTAGTAACTCTGCGCGTTGGCCTTGAAGTGAATCCGATATTTTGTTTATGGTTTCCGTCGCGTCATTGACGCTCCCCAGATGAATTTCCAAGCCATTAAGTACTGCATTTAATATTGTTCTATCGTATCTGTGACTCAATCGATCAACGATCGCCTCTGCTGCGATATAAGATCGCGCAATTTCCTCTATCGCCTCTATAGAAATAGTTTTACCATCTTTGCCGCTGACTTCAGCATCTTTGAGCGCGACAGATAAAGTATAATCTTTAAGTTCTTGGTCATCTTTTAAGTACCGCTCATCTCTCCCTGTTTTTACTTTATATAGCGGGGGCTGCGCAATGTAGATGTGACCACCCTCAACTAATTCAGGCATCTGACGATAGAAAAAAGTCAGTAATAGCGTTCTGATATGTGATCCGTCAACATCAGCATCAGTCATAATAATGATCCGGTGATATCGAAGTTTGCTCGGATCATAATCGTCTTTTCCGATGCCCGTACCCAGCGCTGTAATTAGCGAAGTTATCTCTGTGGAAGATATTAGTTTTTCGAATCTTGCTTTTTCTACATTTAATATTTTTCCTTTTAGCGGCAATATGGCCTGGAATTTACGATCTCTGCCTTGCTTCGCTGATCCACCGGCAGAATCCCCCTCGACCAAATAAATTTCTGAAAGCGCTGGGTCTTTTTCCTGACAATCTGCCAACTTACCGGGCAAGCCTAACCCGTCTAAAACCCCTTTTCTTCGAGTCATTTCTCGTGCTTTGCGAGCCGCCTCACGAGCTCGAGCCGAATCAATAATTTTTCCCACTACTGTTTTAGCATCTACTGGGTTTTCTAATAACCAATCTGTTAGGCCTTGTGAAATTGCTTTCTCTACGACAGGCCTACATTCTGGTGACACCAACTTATCTTTTGTCTGCGATGAAAATTTTGGGTCAGGTACTTTAACGGAGAGTACGCAGGTTATGCCCTCCCTCATATCTTCTCCTGTTGTCTCTACTTTGGCTTTTTTAGCAAATTCATTAGCTTCGATATATTGATTTAGCGTCCTCGTCATCGAGGTCCGCAAAGCGGCCAAATGTGTGCCTCCATCCTTTTGTGGAATGTTGTTGGTGAAACACAACACTTGTTCTTGGTAAGAGTCATTCCACTGAATTGACGCTTCAGCAGTGATACCATCAGCCTCAAAACTAGTATAGAAAATATTTTTATGTAAAACGGTTTTATTTTTATTAATGTATTCGACAAAACCACTTACGCCACCCTCATAACTGAACAGTTCGTTTCTTCCCGTTTTTTCATCAGTTAATTTTATTTTTACGCCATTATTTAAAAACGAGAGTTCTCGCAATCGTTTGGCCAAAATTTCATAATGAAATTCAATGCGCCCAAATACTTCTGGGCTCGCTAGAAAATAAATTTTTGTTCCTGTTTTGTGGCTAATGCCAATTTGTTTCAAAGGACTATCTGGGGCCCCATCCGAGAAAGACATTTCATGTTCCAACCCATCTCTACATATCGTCAGCTTTAACTTAGAAGATAATGCGTTTACTACTGAGACACCCACACCATGGAGGCCGCCTGAAATCTTATAAGAATTACTATCAAACTTTCCACCAGCATGAAGCACGGTCATTACAATTTCGGGTGTAGAGCGGCCCCCTTCATCGTCTGGATGAACGTCCGTAGGTATCCCACGGCCATTGTCGATTACCGAAACGCCGCCGTCGGCATGAATTGTGATGTTGATTTCATCACAATGCCCCTCTAACGCCTCATCTATAGAATTGTCTACTACCTCAAACACCATGTGATGCAGTCCCGTGCCATCACTCGTGTCCCCAATGTACATTCCTGGTCGTTTTCTAACTGCGTCCAGCCCCTTAAGAACCTTAATACTTCCCGCGGAATATTCTTCTTGTTCTGCCATTCTTTTTTTCCTAAATCCTCATTGGCATGACGACATATTGAAATGAGCTATCTTCTTCTATGGTCATGAGCATGCTGCTTTTAGAATCCCCTAAAACACAATTAACATCTTGAACGGCTACGTTACTTAAGCAATCCAGCAGATAATTCACATTAAAACCAATATCTAACGGGTCGCCCTTATAACTAACTTCTAATTCTTCTTCTGCTTCCTCGTGTTCGTTGTTTGAACAAATTATTTTTAATAAATTTTTTGTTAATACCAACCGCACACCTCTAAATTTCTCGTTGGATAAAATAGATGCTCGCTGCAGCGCCCCTTGTAAGATCTCTCTACTTAGAGTTAGATTATTGGTCAGCCCTGTTGGTATAACTCGTTTATAGTCTGGGAATTTTCCATCTACCAGCTTGGACACTAGTGTTACATCTCCAAACTTTATAGTTATTTGAGTGTCGGTTATTCCTAGCTCTACCGTAGAGCCCTCATCTCCTAATAGTTTGACTAATTCAAGGACGGTTTTTCGAGGAAGTATGACCTCCCTAGCGCCCGTATCTTTTTTCAATTGCGTAGCTACATGTGATAGTCGATGGCCGTCAGTTGCCACAAGTCGCATAATTTTGCCATCTAAAACTAATAATAGGCCATTCAGGTAATATCGAATATCTTGTTGCGCCATGGCAAACTGTACTTTTTGTAACATGTTTTTTAGTACATTTTGTTCTAAGGTTACAACATCAACAGTTGCGTTTTCTCTCGCCGAAATTAATGGAAAATCTTTAGCTGGTAAGGTTTGTAAATTAAACTTACTTTTGCCACTTTTCAGTATTACCCTATTTTCTGAAGCTTCTAAGGTGATTTTTGTTTTGTCTGGTAGTGCTCTTAGAATATCAAGTGTTTTTCTCGCCGATATAGTAAGCGTTTCCCCTGAATACTTTTGTTTTAACTTGGTATTCGTTGCTATTTGTATTTCTAAATCAGTCGCTATAACTTCTAATGTATTACCATCGGCTTTTAAAAAAACGTTTGATAAAATTGGTATGGTATGTCGCCGCTCAACGATGCCAGAAACCATTTGCAGAGGTTTTAACAATGTATCTCTATCAATATTTAATAATTTCATATTAAACCTTAGTAATAATAGTAAAGGCGGCCGCAGTTGTTTGTAACTTATACAAGGCTATGAACCTATACGTTTTTATAACATTCCAAGTCTAGTAATTAATGGTGTTCAGTATAAGGAGTTTTTGTGGGTAAATATTTTCTTTATGTATGATTACTAATGCATCAAAAACAAGTAAACGAGTTATCCACAGAGTTATATAAAAATGGATCATCGCCGCAATATTTGAATAAGCGTATTAAAATCTCTAGTAGTGTTAGTGTCTGTCGTTTTGAGCTCCGCGATTTTACGGCACGCATGCAGCACCGTTGTATGGTCTCGACCGCCGTAGGCGCTCCCAATATCTGGAAGACTGTGATTTGTAAGTTCTTTGGATAGCGCCATAGCCATTTGTCGTGGTCTGGAGATTGCTCGAGTTCTCTTTTTTGAGAACATATCAGAGACTTTTAATTTGTAGTAGTCCGCGACGCATTTTTGTACGGATTCTATAGTTATAAGTTTTGAGTTACTGGCTAATAGGTCTTTTAAGGCCTCCTTAGCTAGCGGTACAGATATTTGTTCTTCAGTGAAATTCACATAAGCGGTTATTCTTTTGAGGGCGCCTTCTAATTCACGAACGTTGGCTTGAATGTGGGTTGCTACAAAGAAGGCTACTTCTTCAGGTAAGAACATGGCGTTCAATTCAGCCTTTTTGAGGAGGATGGCAACGCGCAATTCGAGTTCCGGGGGTTCAATCGCCACAGTTAAACCTGAGCCGAACCGAGAAACTAGTCGGTCTTCCATGTCAGAAATTTCTTTTGGAAAAGTGTCACAGGTCATGATGACTTGTTTTTTGGATTGAGTTAAAGCATTGAATAAATAAAAGAACTCTTCTTGCGTTCGTGCCTTTTTGGCGAAAAACTGAATGTCATCAATTAGTAATAAGTCGACCGAGTGGTAAAACTGCTTAAATTGTTCAAACGCTTTGTGTTGATATGCATTTACAACATCAGTGACGTATTTTTCCGCGTGAATGTATAAAATTTTTGCGCCTGGTGTTTTGTTCGCGATTGCGTTGCCAATAGCTTGTATTAAGTGTGTTTTACCAAGTCCGACTCCGCCATATATAAATAGTGGGTTATAGGCGGTGCCCGGATTATCACAGACTTGAATGGCGGCGGCTCTCGCCAATTGATTTCCTCGACCAGTAACGAAGGTATCAAATGTAAACGTTGTGTCAAGTAGTGGGGGGCGGACGGCTTTGGTAGGCCTATTTCCTGTTGTTGCCGAGAAGATGGTGGGCTTAACATTGGTTGGTGCATTTACAGGACCCTCTTTGATAGGCGCAGAGGGCTTTAAAGAGAATTTAATAGGTAGCGTAGAGCCATGAACCTCTTTACTCAACCTACGAAAATCCTTTGAATAGTTATCCCGAGCCCAAACAAGCAAAAACCGGTTAGGGGCGATGATTATAATTTCATCCTTAAAAACGGAACCCTCTAGTGGTTGTATCCAAGTCTTAAACTGTTGCGGGGAGAGCGCAGTTTTAAAGTAATCAAGACAGCTATCCCAAAAAGCATTCATTGAATTTTACGGGGCAAGAGAACAAAAGCGCCATCTGACGAGAGATAGGGCAGCATGGTGGTTGATACAAGCGCTAGACAATCACCAAATGACTAATTGTATCTTATCCATGTTGACTTATCCACAGGAGCAAAGGTGAAAGCTAAATTTGACAACGGTACAAAAAACCGTTGTAATGGCAGACTTTTTATGTTTAGGTTACTTGGAGAACTGGGATGAAACGAACATATCAGCCGTCCAAAACTCGACGGAATAGGACGCATGGTTTTTTAGTGCGGATGCAAACGCGTGGTGGTCGGTCCGTTATCAATGCGAGACGGGCTAAAGGGAGGGCACGCTTGGGCGTGTGATTTCGAATAAGCTACCTCGAGAGGTTCGGCTTTGTGGGAGCGCCAACTATAAGGGGCGTTTTGAATTAAAGTTACGAAGCCAGCACTTTATTTTACTTTTAAGAGAAAACCGTACGCATATTAGCCGTATCGGTGTGTCATTCTCAAAAAAATACGTCCCTTTGTCGGTTACCCGGTCTGCCGTACGTAGGCAGGTTAAAGAGCTGTTTAGAAAAAGTAGAGGCCATATAAGGTCTACGGACGTCGTAGTAAGGGCTACGCAAAAAATACTAAAAACAGATTTGAAAGGCGCCCAAGAGGAGCTCAAGCAGCTCTGGGTGCGGGTGCTAAAATGAAACGTGTACTCTTATTTATGATTCGGTGCTATCAATATTTGGTGTCACCTTTATTGGTTCCTAGTTGCCGGTTTTCTCCCACCTGTTCTGAATATGCCAAAGAGAGCATTGGTCGATATGGTTGCAGCCTTGGTATCGGCCTCGCCATAAAACGGCTCTGCAGATGCCAACCATTCCAAGCGGGTGGATTTGATCCCGTACCACAAATATTACACGCTAAAAGGGAATCTTAAAAATGGATAGCGCGCGTATCATCGCTACGGTTGTTTTTGTAGGCTCACTTATCTTGCTGGGGGATGCCTGGCTAAAAAAAAACCAATCAACAGAGGCTGAAATGGCTTCAATTGCAACGCCAGAGGAAGCCATTTCAACGATTCCTCAGGCGACGATTAATGATGTGGACAATCGATCAGAGAACCAATCCTCTTTAAGTGGCAGAGGTGCGGCCGCCACCGATTATATTGTGGTCACAACAGACGTTTTTTCGGCGAAGATTGATAGAGCTGGGGGCGGCATTAAGGAATTGGTGTTAACGGAACATCAAAGTAGAGACATTAAAACTGAGACGTTAAAATTATTTGAAATAGCAGATGGTAGAACCTATATTGCCGAATCAGGCCTAATCGGAGAAAGGCTGCCTAATCATAATAGCACATTCGTCTCAGAGGCAAGTGAGTACTCGCTATTAACGGGCGATGAGCGGGTAAATGTCGTTTTGGTATCGGATTCTGAATCGGCTCGCGTAGAGAAAATATATACATTCCATCGAAGTTCTTACGCAATTGATATCGAATATAAAATTGAAAATAAAACGAATTTACCTATAAGCCCCAATGCCTATTTTCAATTGTTGCGTGATGGTGGTGGAGCTGATGGGGATACTAAACTTCAACCCACGTACACCGGCGCCGCGGTATATTCCGATGAAACCAAGTTTACAAAAGTTGACTTCAAGGATATGGATCGAGCGAAGGTCAAATATCCCAAAATAGCGAAAGATGGTTGGGTTGGTTTTGTGCAGCAGTATTTCGTTGCCGCATGGTTGCCGGAGAGCGGAAAAAGTCGTGAAAATTTTACGAAATCATTTGGCAATAATCTGTATGCGATCGGATATGTACAGAGTTTGACCAAAATTGAGAAAAGTGGCGTGGGCGCAGTGAGTGCGCGACTGTATGCAGGTCCGCAAGAGCAAGAAGTTCTTAAACGTTTGGCTCCAGGTCTGAATTTGGTCGTCGATTATGGCTGGCTAACAATCATTGCAACGCCCCTATTTTGGTTGTTATCCGTGCTACATGAGTTAGTTGGTAACTGGGGTTGGTCGATCGTTTTTCTCACCATAATCATAAAATTGGTGTTTTTCCCCCTATCGGCGGCTGGGTATAAATCCATGGCGAAAATGCGAGTCATGGCGCCTCGGCTAAAATCACTAAAGGAGACGTACGGGGACGATAAGCAAAAATTTCAGCAAGCAATGATGGATTTGTACCGTAAAGAGAAAATTAATCCTTTAGGCGGATGTTTGCCAATTTTGATTCAAATCCCCTTTTTCATTGCACTCTATTGGGTTTTGCTCGCAAGTGTTGAGTTGAAGGACGCGCCATTTATTTTTTGGATTACAGATTTGTCAGCGAAGGATCCGTATTATGTGCTGCCGGTTTTAATGGCGGCAAGTATGGTTGTTCAATCGTGGCTTAGTCCAGCGCCACCAGATCCCATTCAAGCTAAGGTGATGAAAATTATGCCTTTAGTTTTTAGCGTATTCTTCTTCTTTTTTGCGTCTGGCTTGGTGCTGTATTGGCTTGTGAACAACGTTTTGTCAATTGCGCAACAATGGACCATCACGCGGGCAATAGAGGGCAAAAAGCCCAATAATGCTAAACAGTGACACAATAGCGGCCATAGCAACCGGACCGGGTTCTGGAGGAATTGGTGTAGTCAGAATTTCCGGGGACAAGGTTCGGAAGATCGGTAAGCAAATTTTAGGAGTTTTGCCGCAAATACGAATGGCGACGCCTCGGACGTTTAAGAATGCAGAGGGGGCGCCTATAGATGCAGGCTTAGCTATTTTTTTTGAGTCTCCAAACTCCTATACGGGAGAAGATGTTTTAGAGCTGCAAGGGCACGGCGGGCCCGCTGTACTGCGACTTTTGCTGCGGAGTTGCATAGATTCGGGGGCAAGGCTCGCTGAGCCGGGAGAGTTCACCCAACGGGCATATCTCAATGACAAATTGGATTTGGCGCAAGCTGAAAGCGTTGCCGATTTGATCGGCGCGTGTTCAGCGGCCGCGGTATTGAGTGCGCACCGATCTCTAAGCGGTGAGTTTTCTAGCCGTACAGAAGCGATTAAAGATGAATTAATTGAAATCCGAGTTTTTGTAGAGGCAGCAATTGATTTTTCCGACGAGGAGATCGATTTTTTAGAAGATCGCTTAGTGAAAGACCGGATAAAAAGCATTTCCCAGAAATTAGAAACATTAAGGGGCCTGGCCTCGCAAGGCAATTTACTCCGAGACGGCGTAAAGGTTGTGCTCGCTGGGGAGCCCAATGTTGGCAAATCAACGCTAATGAATCTCTTAGCTGAAGAAGAAGCCTCAATTGTGACCGAATATGCGGGAACAACCAGAGACTCAATACAGCGACAAGTCGTAATAGGAGGAGTGCCGATGCTTATTATTGATACTGCGGGCCTGAGGCAGTCAGACGACCCAGTTGAGGCAGTTGGCATTGCTCGCGCACTTATTAATGCAGAGGACGCAGACATTGTTCTAGAGATGCGGGCGGCCGGGATAGATTCCCTGTCGCCAACCCTATCATTGGACGTCGACGAGGCAAAAAAAATTATTGTAACGAATAAAGTTGACTTGACAGGAGAGCCGAGCCGACTTCTCGCCAAAGACGGCATCCCCATGGTTTATTTGTCGGCCAAAACAGGTGATGGAGTAGAGATACTAAAGTCAGCCTTACTGGAAAAGATTGGTGTCAGACGCAGTGATGAGGCGCCATTTATGGCTAGAGAGCGACATTTAAACGCGCTTGACCGGGCCGCTGAACACGTGAGTTTGGCATTATTGAATATTGCTGCGATCGAACTTTGCGCGGATGAGTTACGAATAGCTCAAAATGCGGTATCCGAAATTACAGGAGAATTTGTGGCCGATGATTTATTAGGCAAAATTTTTTCGAGCTTTTGCGTCGGGAAATAATGTGCTTAACAATGTTTCACGTGAAACATGATTAGAAGTCACGGGGGGGTTAAAATGCGGTTATTATTGCGAATAATCAACTAAGTAAAGCTATGTTGTTTTCAAAAAATTACGATGTCGTGGTAATTGGCGGGGGGCATGCCGGCACAGAGGCGGCCTTGGCTTCGGCGCGCTCTGGCGCCTTAACCTTGCTGCTTACGCACAGCATAGAAACGCTCGGGCAGATGTCCTGTAACCCATCGATAGGCGGCATCGGGAAGGGTCATTTGGTAAAAGAAATCGATGCGCTTGGCGGGGCAATGGCGGCTGCCGCCGATGAGGCGGGAATTCATTTCCGACGACTTAATTCGAGTAAGGGCCCGGCGGTTCGTGCAACACGAGCGCAGGCAGATCGATCGCTATATCGGCAGGCCATAAGAGCCCGCCTTGAGGCCCAGCCGGGGCTTGATATTTTTCAGGGTTCTGCGGTCGATTTGCCGGTTTCGGGGGACTCCGTTACGGGAGTGCTTACCAACATTGGGCTAACGATTAATGCAAAAGCCGTTGTCTTAACTGCGGGCACATTTCTCGCGGGTAAAATTCACGTTGGTCTAGAAAATCACGAAGCGGGAAGAGCTGGGGATCCACCTTCAAACGCATTGGCGGCCCGATTGAGGGAGCTGCAGTTACCCGCGGGCCGCCTAAAGACAGGAACGCCCCCTAGGATTGATGGGCGAACTATTGATTTTTCATTACTAGAGAGGCAGGACGGTGATCCCGTCAGGCCAGTGTTTTCTTTTCTAGGTGCTCGAGATCAACATCCGAGACAAATTCCGTGCTGGATTACGCACACAAATGAACAAACACATGCATTTATTCGCTCCGGATTGGATCGTTCGCCAATGTATACCGGGCGAATAGAGGGGGTAGGGCCGCGTTATTGTCCTTCTATAGAGGATAAGGTGGTTAGATTTGCTGAACGAGATCAACATCAAATTTTTCTTGAGCCAGAGGGCCTAAATACTAATGAGTATTACCCAAATGGGATCTCAACCAGTTTACCGTTTGATGTACAAGTTCAAATCGTAAAGTCTATTAAGGGCTTGGAGGACGCTTACATTCTCAGGCCGGGGTATGCTATTGAATATGATTATTTTGACCCGCGGTCGCTTAAGCCAACATTAGAGACTAAGGCTCTAAATGGTTTGTTCTTTGCTGGCCAAATTAATGGCACGACTGGTTATGAGGAGGCTGCGGCACAGGGGTTGTTAGCCGGGCTGAATGCGGCTAGAAAAGCACGAGGAAAGAGTGGTTGGTGCCCGCGACGTGACGAAGCGTACCTCGGGGTCTTGGTTGATGATTTGATTACGAGGGGCGTTACTGAGCCTTATCGCATGTTCACCAGCCGGGCTGAGTATCGATTAAGCCTCAGAGAGGACAATGCTGACCTGAGATTGACGCCGATTGGTCGAGAATTGGGGCTCGTCGATGATCGCCGATGGGATGCTTTCGAGCAGAAGCGCGGTTTGATCGAAGAAGAGACCAGTCGTTTAAAGAAATTATTTGTGGGCCCGGATGGCGGAGATCAGGAGGCAATAAAAAATATAGTTGGTAAGGGGCTTGATCATGAATACTCTGTGATTCAACTATTGAAACGCCCCGAAGTGAGCTATGGGGGATTGATGGGCTTGGCTGGTATCGGGCCCGGGGTGGAGAATGAAGTTGTGGCTGAGCAAGTGGAGATACAAGCGAAATACCAAGGCTATATTGACCGACAAAAAGAAGAAGTAACGAAAATGGCTGGATTGGAGGGCATTCAGATACCGGAGGAAATGAATTATACAAATGTTCCTGGTTTGTCTACCGAGGCCAAGCAAAAATTAAGTTTTGGACGGCCGAGTACGTTAGGTCAAGCAAGTCGAATTTCCGGTATTACGCCGGCTGCCATTGGAATTTTGTTGGTTCATATTAAGAGGGCCAATAAGTCATTAGATTGGGGTGGCCACTCTCGAGTGGTGGGCTGATGGCATCGGGCGGTACCGGCGTATCTGTCTCTGCATTACAAGAAATGGGCGTCGAGGTTAGCAGCAAACAAATTGAAGCGCTTGGTGGGTATCTGACGCTACTAGACAAATGGAATGCGGTTTATAACATTACTTCGGTAACGCCTAAGTCTAAGTGGGTAAGTACACACTTATATGATTCTTGTTCTATTATAAGATTACTTCCCGAAGGAACCTTGCTTGATATTGGCACTGGCGGCGGGTTCCCGGGTTTGCCCATAGCGATCGTACAGCCGCACCGAGAGGTGGTTCTGTTAGATCGTAGCCACAAGAAAACTGCTTTTTTACGACAAGCTATTATTGAGCTTGGCATAAAAAACGTAACCGTTGAGACCGCTCGAATTGAGAGCTATCAGCCGGCCGCACGATTCAGTGTTATTGTTTCTCGGGCATTTAGTGAGCTAAGATTATTCGTTAACATCGCATCAAAATTTTGTAAGCCGGATGGAGTATTGGTTGCGATGAAGGGACAATACCCTGATGCCGAGCTAGAGGAAATTCCCACAGCGCTGGTGCGAAAAATTACCAGGCTTCAGGTGCCTTTGCTTGGCGCGGAACGTCACGCGGTTGAGTTATCGCCAGATGTTTAACGCTTAGAATATAGGGTGAATGCCGTGAGTCGTATTGTTGCCGTCGCAAACCAAAAAGGTGGTGTAGCAAAAACTACCACCGCGATTAATCTTGCAACAGGAATTTGTGCAAGCGGCAAACGAGTCCTTTTGGTTGATCTAGATCCCCAAGGCAATGCGACCACCGGAAGCGGCTTGGACAAGACGGGGGCGCAGGCCGGAGCTTATGATGTTTTGACTGAGTCCGCAGCGATTATTGATGTCAAAATGTCGAGCCCGAGTGCTGGCTATGACGTGTTGACTGCCAATCAGCATTTAGCCGGAGCAGAAGTAGAATTAGTAGGCTTCGAGGGTCGAGAAAATAGGCTAAAGAACGCCTTAGACACGGTAGCCACAGAATATGATTTTGTCTTGATAGATTGTCCCCCGGCCCTAAGTTTGCTCACGATTAATGGACTTACGGCGGCACATTTGGTGATTATTCCAATGCAGTGTGAGTATTACGCGCTTGAAGGCCTCAGCGATTTGGTTGATACGATTAAACGTATTAAGGCGCATTTAAATCCTAATCTTGAAATTGGAGGCCTCATTCGAACTATGTTTGATGGGCGTAACTCACTCGCACAGCAGGTTTCGGATCAGCTTGATAAACATTTTGGAGAAAAGCTTTTTGAAACAGTGATCCCGAGGAACGTTCGTGTGGCGGAGGCTCCTAGTTATGGTTTACCTGTGCTGGTATATGACAAGATGTCCAAGGGGGCGGTTGCTTATCAAGCATTGACAGAAGAATTTCTTAAGAGGTTTGCCTAAATAAATGTTAGAGGTCAAAAATTATGCTCAAAGCTAGAGGGTTGGGCAAAGGGCTCGATGCCCTTTTTACGAGCGCCCAGCCGGTGGCGAATGCCCCAGAAACGATATTAACACTGCCGATCAAAGCATTAAGACCCGGGAAGTTTCAACCACGCACCCGCATGGATGAAGAGGCTATTACCGAGCTTAGTGAGTCTATTCGTTCGCAGGGGGTCATACAGCCGTTGATTGTTAGACTTCTTGTAAGCGGAGAGCATGAGATAATTGCTGGGGAGCGACGCTGGAGAGCGGCGCAAAAGGCCGGGTTAGATCGAGTTCCAGTGGTTGTGAAAGAGATTGATGATAAGGCCGCCATAGCCATATCGCTGATAGAAAATATTCAGAGAGAAGATTTAAACGCCATCGATGAGGCTCTTGGGATCAAGCGACTTACAGAGGAGTTCAACATGACCCATGAAGCGGTCGCAAAGATTCTGGGTAAGTCGAGAAGCGCAGTTACCAACCTACAACGTTTATTGTTGTTAACTCCTCAGGTACAACAAATGTTACGAGAACAAAAGTTAGAGATGGGCCACGCGCGATCATTATTAGGGGCCGATTCGGCCCGGCAGCTTGATCTGGCGAAGCGCATTATCGCTCTAGACCTCACGGTACGAGAGGCGGAAAGTTTAGTCGGTTCGGTCAGCGCTCGATCTGCACGCCCGACAACGCGTAAATCAGGGGAATTAAGCGCGGATAAGGACACCATTAATCTACAAGAGCGGTTGGCTGAAAAACTAGGTATCCCTGTACGTATTCATCACTCAAAGAAAGGGGCAGGAAAAATTACTTTGTCCTATGCAAGCCTGGATCAGTTAGATACCCTTTTGGCGAAATTGCAATCGTAAAAACTCACCACCTATAGGGCAACTGTCATTGACACAATTTCGTCCAGTCCTTAGAATGGCGATCTTTTCGTGGGTTGGAACTGCTAATGGGTTCCTAAGTGCATTCTTGGCGTCATGAGTAATGCCGTATTAACTGGGTCATTGAGTGTTCTGATTTTGCAGGCTGTGGTATTAACGGTCGTTACCGCTGGCTTCTTGGGGGTCTACGGCTTTTCGGTTGATAGCAAGTCTGCGCTGGTTGGTGGCATTATTGCGTTAATACCTTCATGTTTTTATGTGTGGAGGGCTTCTAGAGCTAAGTCAAAAACCCCTAGGAGTTTAGTTAAGGCGCACTATCGGGCTGAGTCGGGGAAGCTGGTTATAACAGTAGTTTTGTTTGGCGTGGCGTTTACACAGCTAGGCCCAATAGCAGCATTGCCACTGTTTGCCACTTATGTTGCGACTTTGTCGAGTTACTGGGTGGCGCTTTTGTTAAAAAGTTAAAGTTATTTTAAGAGCGACAAATGGCCACATCGGGAGCACAAACATCGGGCGAATATATTTCCCATCATTTGCATAATCTGCATGTGGGGCATGGATTTTGGAGCTTACACCTGGATACACTCATTGTCTCTGGGTTGTTAGGGCTGCTCGCTTTTGGTGGGATGATGCTCTTGGCGAGAAAAGCTAGTAGCGGCATACCAACTGGAGCGCAAAATTGTGTTGAGATGGTAGTTTCTCTCGTAAATGATCAAGTTAAAGATACTTTTCATGCGAAAAGTGACTTAGTTACACCGTTAGCGATCACGATATTTATTTGGGTGTTTTTAATGAACGCTATGGACTTAATACCGGTGGATTTCTTGCCCTTAGTGGCTTCTTCTGCCGGAGTAGAATACCTCAAAGTCGTTCCAACTACGGATCCAAATCTGACCTTCGGAATGTCTATAGCGGTTTTTTTCATAATGATCGCTATGAATTTAAAATTTAAAGGGGTAAGAGGGCTAGTCAAAGAAGCGCTAACTGTTCCTTTTGGAAAGTATTTGTTTCCGGTAAATTTGCTTTTTCGAATTATTGAGGACCTTGCAAAGCCAATATCCCTCGCCCTTCGATTGTTTGGAAATATGTATGCGGGAGAGATGGTCTTTATTTTGCTCGCCGTTTGGATGGGCGCGTCCTATTGGTGGGTTCCAGCTGGGGTGTTACTTAGCCTCGGTTGGGCGCTCTTCCATATTTTAATTATTACTTTGCAAGCCTTTGTATTCATGATGTTGACAGTGGTTTATATGAGCATGGCGGCTGAGAGGCATTAACTGTAATTTAATTTATTTTTAACAACTTAATTTTGTACTAGGAGATAAATATGGAACTCGCATCCGTGCTCGGCATGACAGCAATAGCGGTAGCTTTGCTAATTGGTATGGGGGCCCTAGGGACCGCCATTGGTTTTGGTATTCTTGGTGGCCGTTTTCTTGAAGGTGCGGCACGACAGCCTGAAATGATACCCACACTCCAGGTGAAAATGTTTATCGTTGCCGGCTTGCTCGACGCGGTGACTATGATTGGTGTCGGTATTGCTCTTTATTTATTGTTCGCAAATCCATTCATCGCGATTGTTGCTGGTTAATGGTGTACATAAATCGAGATTTAAGCCGCGGGAGGCAATCGTGAATATTAATGCAACACTTTTAGGCCAAGCTCTATGGTTTGCTTTGTTTATATGGCTAACCATGAAGTATGTTTGGCCACCTCTTCAAAAAGCGATGCAGGATCGTCAAAAGCAGATTGCGGATGGTTTAGCGGCTGGTGAAAAGGGCAGGCAAGAGTTAGCAGCGGCAGCTGAAAAGGTTAGTCAAGAGCTACAGAAGACTAAAGAGCGGGCGATGGAGATTATCTCCCAAGCTGAAAGGCGATCAGGCGAGCTTGTAGAGGAAGCAAAGAATCAAGCGAAAGTTGAGGGTGAACGTATTGTAAGCGCGGCTAAGTCTGAAATTGAGCAAGAGGTTAATCGAGCGAAAGAACAGCTGCGCGCGCAAGTGGCTTCGTTAGCCATAGCTGGCGCAGAGCAAATTTTGCAAAAAGAAATCAACGCGACCGCACATGGCGACATGCTAAAGCGTTTAGAGTCGGAGCTCGGTTAGAGCGTTATGGCTGAAGTAATCACATTGGCTCGACCTTATGCTCAGGCGCTGTTTTCGCTAGCTAAAGAGACAACTACCCTAAATGATTGGTCGAACGATTTAGATTTTCTTAAAAGTGTTGCTAACGATGATGATTTCCGGGCGCTAATTGGAGCTCCGGATATCAAACTAGACGATATTGAAAATCTTTTTCTGACTGTTTGCGCTGACCAAGTGTCTGCAGAAGCGTGCAATTTTATACAACTGCTCGTCAGAAATGGCCGGCTGTCGGTGCTCGGCGATGTAGTGAGGCAATATAGGGCACTGAAAGCAGAAGACGAAGGCGTTGTGAGCGCAATTATTCAGTCCGCATTCGAGTTGGATGAAGTACAAGTACAAAAAATAGTGGATATTTTTTCGAAAAAACTCGACAAAAGAATTAGTCCATCGGTCACCATTGACCCCAACTTAATTGGGGGGGTCAAGGTCTATGTTGGTGACAAGGTGTGGGATGCGTCCGTTAGAGGCCGCCTTCAGCACATGGCGGCCACTTTAACGAATTAATTTTTAGGAGTATTGAGACATGCAGTTGAATCCATCAGAGATTAGCGAGCTGATTAAGGACAAGATTCGAAATCTTGCATCAGGAACCGAAGCGACAACACAGGGCACGGTCGTTTCGGTAACTGATGGAATATGTCGAGTGCATGGCCTTTCGGATGCAATGCAGGGCGAAATGCTGGAGTTTCCTGGAAATACGTTTGGTTTAGCGTTGAACCTTGAACGCGATTCGGTTGGAGCTGTAGTGTTGGGCGAGTACACGCATATTACGGAGGGTGATACCGTTAAATGTACCGGTAAGATTCTTGAGGTGCCTGTTGGCCCTGAACTGCTGGGTCGCGTTGTGGATGCGTTGGGTCAGCCAATTGACGGTAAAGGTCCAATCAATGCTAAGGCAACAGATGTTATTGAAAAAGTTGCTCCTGGGGTTATTTGGCGACAATCGGTTGATGTGCCGGTTCAAACCGGCTTGAAGGCGATTGATGCTATGGTCCCTGTGGGCCGAGGCCAGCGGGAGTTGATCATTGGCGATCGACAAACGGGTAAAACAGCAGTGGCAATTGATACAATTATCAACCAGAAGGGTAAGAGCCTATTCTGCGTTTACGTCGCAATTGGGCAGAAGGCGTCAACCGTAGCTAACGTGGTTCGAAAGCTTGAGGAACATGGCGCAATGGAATACACCATTGTTGTTGCCGCAACGGCGTCTGAATCTGCCGCCATGCAATATATCGCGCCTTATTCTGGCTGCACGATGGGAGAGTACTTCCGAGATCGCGGTCAGGACGCCTTGATTGTTTATGACGATTTAACGAAACAAGCTTGGGCATATCGACAGATATCTTTGCTGCTCAGACGCCCTCCCGGACGTGAGGCTTATCCTGGGGACGTATTCTACCTTCACTCTCGCCTGCTTGAGCGAGCAGCCCGGGTGTCAACCAAGTGGGTAGAACGGCATACGAACGGAGAAGTTAAGGGTAAAACTGGATCGCTCACAGCATTGCCGATCATTGAGACTCAAGCAGGGGATGTGTCCGCATTTGTGCCGACAAACGTAATCTCGATTACGGATGGTCAGATTTTTTTAGAAACAGATTTGTTTAATGCTGGAATTAGGCCCGCGATTAATGCTGGTGTTTCTGTCTCACGAGTGGGTGGTGCGGCTCAAACCAAAATTATGAAGCGAAAGGATACTGGGGGTGGTGTGCGTCTAGCGCTTGCACAGTATCGAGAGCTTGCGGCTTTTGCTCAGTTTGCTTCTGATCTGGATGAAGCAACCCGGAGGCAGTTGGAACGAGGACAAATGGTTACTGAACTTATGAAACAGCCTCAGTATCAACCAATGCAAGTTTGGGAAATGGCCGTTACTTTGTTCGCGGCGAACAATGACGTTTTTGATGACATTGACGTTGGTAAAGCTCTAGCGGCTGAAAAATCAATGAGAGATTTTCTTAAGAGTAAAAATGCGGCGCTTATCGCTCGTATTGACGAATCTAAGAATCTCACGAAAGAAGATGAGGAAGCGCTTAAATCGGCAATCCAAGACTGGAAGGCGTCTGGCACGTACTAATTTTCGGGGAAAAAACAGCGACGTCAAATTGATGAAGACAGAGAGACTTTAGGATGGCAGGCACTAAGGAAATACGAACAAAAATCAAGAGTGTTCAGAACACTCGGAAGATTACTAAAGCCATGGAAATGGTGGCCGCATCAAAGATGAGGAGAGCTCAGGAAAGAATACGTGCCGCGAGACCATTTGCTTTAAAAATACGTTCCGTCGCGGCCAACATATCGAACGCGAATCCCGAGTATCGGCATCCATTTCTAACGGAAAGAGACACGGTTAAAAGGGCAGCGATGATTGTCGTAACAACTGACAAGGGGCTGTGTGGCGCGCTTAATACAAACGTTTTAAGAATGGCCCTGGCGCAATATAAAGAGTGGCAAGAAGAGGGAGAGGAAATCGACGTTTGTTGTATCGGTAGCAAAGGAGTCGGTTTTATGCAGCGCCTCGGAGCAAATATTGTCGCAGAGGTGAGCGGATTAGGCGATACACCTAGGATGGAAACGATATTAGGTGCAGTTAAAGTAGTGCTGGATGGTTACAACGAAGATCGATTTGATAGGGTTGTCCTTTTTTATAACAAATTCATAAACACTATGAAACAAGAGCCGACAGTTGAGCAGCTTCTACCTGTTAAGGGTGAAAGTCTCGGTGTTCCTGATGGTGCGTGGGACTATATTTACGAGCCGGATGCTAAAGAGGTTCTTGATCAAGTGTTGAATCGTTACATTGAGGCGGTTGTTTATCAATCTGTCGCTGAAAGTATGTCGTCGGAGCAATCAGCGAGAATGGTAGCTATGAAGTCTGCGTCCGACAATGCTGCCACACTCATAGATGAATTAACTCTTGTTTATAACAAATCGCGCCAAGCCGCAATTACGCAAGAGCTATCTGAGATTGTTAGCGGTGCGGCAGCAGTTTAATGTTCAACAGAATTTTTTTTAACGGATAGAGAAAACCATGTCACAAGCAACCGGAAGAATTGTGCAATGTATCGGAGCGGTCGTCGATATTGAATTCCCTCGAGAGGCGATGCCAAAAGTCTACGACGCACTTAAATTATCAGGAGAGGCTTCAGGTGGCCTAGTGGAAGATGGCCTCACATTAGAGGTGGAACAGCAGCTCGGCGATGGGATTGTTCGCTGTATTGCTTTAGGCGCAACGGACGGATTACGTCGAGGAATGAAAGTTGATGCAACGGGCGCTCCGATCTCAGTCCCTGTCGGAGTGGGCACGCTTGGTCGTATCATGGACGTTTTGGGGCGGCCGATCGACGAGGCAGGCCCCATCGAGTCAGACGAGCTCCGCCCCATTCATGCAGCAGCCCCTAAGTTTGCAGATTTATCACCATCGGTGGACCTCCTCGAGACAGGTATTAAGGTTATCGATTTGATCTGCCCGTTTGCTAAGGGTGGGAAAATTGGTCTGTTTGGCGGTGCTGGCGTGGGTAAGACCGTGAATATGATGGAGTTAATTAATAATATCGCGAAGCAGCACGCGGGATTATCTGTTTTTGCCGGCGTTGGGGAGAGAACTCGTGAGGGAAATGACTTCTACCATGAAATGAAAGAATCTAACGTTCTTGACAAAGTTGGGATGGTGTTTGGACAGATGAATGAGCCCCCAGGAAACCGACTACGTGTTGCGTTAACAGGGCTGACCATGGCTGAAAAATTCCGAGATGAAGGCAGAGATATTTTGTTCTTCGTTGATAACATTTACCGTTATACCTTAGCCGGAACAGAAGTATCAGCACTCTTAGGCCGCATGCCTTCTGCTGTAGGCTATCAACCGACACTTGCTGATGAGATGGGTAAATTACAAGAACGAATCGTTTCTACTAAGGTAGGTTCGATTACTTCCATTCAGGCTGTGTATGTGCCTGCTGATGATTTGACCGACCCCTCCCCCGCTACGACATTCGGACACTTGGATGCAACCGTTGTGTTGAGTCGAGATATTGCGTCACTTGGCATTTATCCTGCGGTTGATCCGCTTGATTCCACTTCTAGACAGGTTGACCCGAACGTGATTGGTGAGGAGCATTACGCAACAACACGAGCGGTCCAAGTCACCTTGCAACGCTATAAAGAGTTGAGAGACATTATTGCAATTCTCGGTATGGACGAATTAGCGCCTGAGGATAAGCTCGCCGTGTCTCGAGCGCGTAAAATTCAACGTTTCTTGTCACAACCGTTCCACGTTGCTGAGGTATTCACTGGTTCCCCCGGGAAATTCGTTTCTCTTAAAGATACGATTCGAGGGTTTAAGATGATTGTCAGCGGTGAATGTGACGAGTTGCCAGAACAGGCTTTCTATATGGTGGGTGGTATCGAAGAGGCTTTTGAAAAAGCGAAGACACTACATTAGTGGGGGCAGCTATTAAAATAAGTTTCTTTTAGTAAACAGAGTTTATTAGGATCATTATGGTAAGTACCATTCAAGTTGAAGTTGTTAGCGCTGAAGAGTCAGTTTTCTCAGGTGAGGCAACTTTTGTTGTGGTTCCGGGAGAGCTTGGGGACTTAGGCATTTATCCGAAACATACTCCGCTTATTACGCGAATTAAGGCTGGATCGGTTCGTATTCAATCTGCTGGATCCAATCAAGAAATAGCTATTTTTGTTGCCGGTGGAATTTTGGAGGTACAGCCAGGATCTGTAACGGTACTGGCGGATACCGCTATTCGCAGCAATGACCTGGATGAGGCTCGAGCGCAGGAAGCGCAAAAGCGGGCGGAAGAGGCCCTTAGATCCGCAACGGACAAGCAAGAGATCGCGACAGTCGAAGCAGAGTTAGCTATGTTGGGCGCACAGCTAGCTGAAATTCGAAAGTTAAGAAAGCATTAAGCTCAATAAGTGTAAATAATTATTAAAGGCAGCTTATGCTGCCTTTTTTTATGTCTGGTAAGATGAGTCGATTAATTAACTCTTAAAAAACTGAACTAAATCATGATCAACACACAACGTTTATTGCGTTTTTGGATTTTGTCTATTTTGTGTTTATTCCTCTCTGGTTGTGGCGAGGATTCTGAGATTGTAAAAATTACGTTTATCGGCCCATTGACCGGAGGTGTTTCCGCCAGTGGATTAGGAGGCAGAAATTCTGCGGATTTGGCAATTAGCCTACGCAATCAATCGCCCGATACAAAATATAGATACGAGCTTGTCTCTTTAGATGACGAATGTAAGCCAAACATAGGCATTCAGGTGGCGACAAAAGCGGCCGCAAATAAAGATATTGTCGCTGGCGTAACTCATTATTGCTCTGCGGTCGCAATGGGTACGGTTGATATATATCACAAGTTTGGTTTGCCGGTCGTCGTCTGGGGCGCTGTGCTGCCAGACATCACGTACGGCAATGATTATCCAGAAATACACCGTGTGAATGGCACGATGATTGATCAAAATTCCGTTGCGGTGGAATTTATGAGAGCACAAGATTTTTCCACATGGGCAGTTATTCATGACACTACTGATTATGGAAAAGGGCACTTTAAATACTTCGAAAGCGCTTTAAGCAAAAATGGTGGAACGATTTTAGCTACTTTTGGGGTGAACCCCGATCAACAGGACTTCACGGCGGAATTGACCAAAATTAAAGCATTAAATCCCGAGGTAATTTATTTCGGAGGGCTTGGGCCTACGGGTGTTCGTATTCGAGCGCAGATGGATAAGTTGGGTATGACGCAGGTTTTTCAAGGTACGTCTGGAATCATATCGGATGCCTTTATTGATGGCGTTGGAAATTTGGCTGAGGGGGTACTCGCATTTAGAGAGGGGGCGCCTACGGAAAAATTACCTGGTGGGAAAATGTTCATGGAAGCATATGAAGCAAGGAGCTTCAATGAGCCTGCTGAAGCTTACGGCGCATTTGCATTCGCCGCGACCAACCTCATTATTGATGTAATCGAGCAGGTTGGCCCGGATCGAAAGTTAATACGGGATAGGTTGAATGTAACCCAAGCACATGAATCGATCGTTGGCCCTGTTACGTTTGATAGTTATGGCCAGAACATGATTGCAGTGATTACCAAATATGTGATTCAAGATGGCGCTTGGGTGGTATGGGAAGACAGTGAGTATGCGTCGGGCAAGCGTTTTCTAAAGTAGCATTTGGTAAATTAGCAAAATGGACCTAGGATTTTTTGCACAATATTTCGTTAATGGACTTGTGCAGGGAATAACCTACGCGTTGGTAGCGGTTGGGTTTACTTTGTTTTTTGGTGTTTTGGACGTTATCAAGTTTTCTCATGGAGATGTTTTAATGCTTGGCGCATTTACTGCGCTGGCATTGTTTTTAGGCCTGGATCAGCTGGCATCGCCAGCGTGGCTGTCGTTAATCATCATGTTGTGTATCGGGACGCTTTTGATGGGGTTGCTTGGGGCTCTGTTGTGTAAGCTTTTGGTTTTGCCGCTTAAGGGATCTCCGCCTTTAAACACATTGCTGATAACGCTGATGTTTGGATCGGTTATTCGAGAGTCTGTCCGGTTATTTTTTCCTAATGGGTCGAACCCTAAGCCCTTTCCAGCCTTATTACCGGAGGCATCTGTTAATTTGGGGAATCTTAATTTGCGTTTGGACAGCGTAATATTGATTTTTACTGGCGCGCTTGCCATTGTTATTACGCATCTGATTATTCAAAAAACGCGGATAGGCTTGGCTATAAGAGCCGTAGCACAGGACGAAGAAACAGCGCGACTTATGGGTATTGATTTTAAAAAGATCGCACTGGTTACCTTTGCTCTTGGTTCAGGTCTGGCGGCGCTATCCGGAATCAGTACTGGACTTTACTATCAGGAGATTAACTTTAATATGGGCCTCATGTTGGGGGTTATAGGTTTTAGCGCTGCCGTGGTTGGTGGGTTGGGAAGTATTTATGGAGCAATTGTCGGTGGGTTGCTGTTCGCGTTTCTGCAAACAGTAGGCGCGATATGGTTTAGTGTGCCAGCCTATAAAGATGTATTTGCATTTGCAGCCATCATTATTTTGATGGCTTGGCGACCAACTGGGTTGTTGGCAGACCGCTCCGCGGAACGCGTGTAGTTAGGATGTCCCACCTCAAAACAAAACTAGCGCTTTTATTAGGAGTGAGTTTAAGCGTTATAGTGCTTTATGGATTTCTCTATCTTGAGCACGAATGGGAAATTGGCCTGCTCCTCGTAACAGCGCCTTTAGGCGTGTTTTTTTTGAAGCGGGCTAATGTGTTGATTTATTATCAACAAGCGACTCGTGAAATGCCGAGGCTTGCTTGGATTAGTTTTGTTCTCGGTGTCGTGGTGTTAATCATGTTATTACGACATGACGATTTTGCGTTATTAATGCTCACGACTGTTTTGCTCTACGCTACTGTCAGTTTAGGGTTAACCATCCAGTTTGGATTTGCAGGAGTAGTTAATTTTGCGGCGATAGCGTTTTTTGGTATTGGGGCTTATTCCATGGCCATCTTGAATGAACACTTTTTATTTCTTCCGGATTTGCTGATTATTTTCTTCGGCGGCGTCATATCGGCCTTACTCGGAGCATTGCTGATCTTGCCGATACTCAGGACTCGTGGCCACTACGCAGCCTTGATCACTATAGCTTTTGGGATTCTTTTTCGGACATTTCTCGAGGTGAATGATGTGCTCGGAGGCCCTCAGGGGCTTAGGGTAGGAGGCTTGGAAATTTTCGGTTGGGATTTTGGTAATAGTTTTCCAACCGAGATGGGTGGAGGATCGTTCTACGTGGCGTATGCGATTGTGGCGCTTGTATTGGTTGCGATAGTTTACCTACTAACGCGGTTAATTGAGGCATCCTGGCTAGGGTTAAACATGGATTCGGTTCGTTTAGATGAAGTTGCTTCTGCCTCTTTTGGTATCAATGGCCCTCGCTGGAAAATCGCAGCCTTTATGCTCGGCAATTGTTTTGCGGGATTTGCGGGCGCCATATATGCCGCCATGTATGGGTTTATTGCACCAGCAAGCTTTAATTTTTCCGATTCTTTATTGCTCGTGTCGATAGTGCTTCTTGGAGGCATCGGCAATCCGGTAGCGGTTATTCCAGCCGCATTTTTGATTGTAGTCTTACCAGAAAAATTCCAAGTGATAGAAGAATATAGACTGTTGTTATTCGGAATCGTTGTGATCTTAATACTTCGTTTTAGGCCGAGCGGGTTGATGCCCAGAGGTCTCCGTAAATATTTTGCGGGGAGATTCGGATGAGGCAGACGGTATTGAAAACGAAGGAGTTAACTGTAAGTTTTGGCGGCCTTAAGGCACTAAATGGATTGGATTTCGAGTTATGTGAAGGTGAATTTTTGGGCCTCATCGGCCCTAATGGCTCGGGCAAAACGACTTTTTTTAATGCGTTAACGGGAATTTATAGGCCCACTGCTGGATCGGTTTTTTTACACGATAAGGATATTACAGGAGCGCCACCGAATAAGATTTATGCGTACGGCATAACGCGTACATTTCAACGCTTGAGACTTGCTACGTCTTTGTCCGTCCTCGACAACCTTATTATTGGCAATCAGAGAAATTTACATTTAGGACTTTGGCGCAATATTTTTAATCGGAAGTATTTTAAGGGCCAACTACAAGAACAAATCCAGATAGGGGAGAAATTGTTGAGTCGTTTCAGTCGCGACCTAGCAGTGCATTTATTTAAACCAGTGTCCTCACTGTCGATGATAGATCGTCGACGTGTTGAGATCTGCAGAGCCTTGATCAGCGAACCTAAGATTTTGCTGTTGGACGAGCCTTCTGCTGGGATGACGCCTGATGAGACTCGAGCATTAATGGATGAGTTGCAAGATTGGAGAAGACAATACCCGGCGTTATCTATTATTTTGATTGAGCATGAAATGGAGTTGATTAATAAGGTATCGGATCGGTGTGTGGTCCTTAATTATGGAGAAAAGATTGCAGAGGGGCATTACTCAGAGGTTTCTAATGAGCCAGGCGTGCGAGCGGCCTACTTAGGCGAGGACTAAGGAGATGTCAAGGCTGACAATACATAATTTAACCGCCGGGTATGACGCAGCGGATGTGGTGAGTGATGTGTCCTTTGAGGTTATCGCGGGGAAAATAACCTGTTTACTCGGAGCAAACGGTGCCGGGAAAACAACCTTGATCAGATCTATATTAGGTTTGAATAAGATTCGCTCAGGCCATGTTTTATTTGACAGTGTAGATATTTCTTCCCTTGCCACGCATGAAATAGCAAGCCGAGGCATTACGTGTGCGCCTGAGGGGAGGCGGGTCTTTGCGCGGATGACAGTTCGAGAGAACCTTCAAGCCGGGGCATTTTTAGAGCGAGATGCTGCTGCAGTCGCGGCGCGCTTGTCGCAAGTGTATGCTCTTTTTCCAAAACTTGAAGAACGATGCAGTCAACTAGCAGGAACAATGTCAGGCGGTGAGCAAGCGATGCTGACTATTGGTAGGAGTCTAATGAGCAATCCATCACTCATGATTTTTGATGAGCCCTCGCTTGGCCTATCGCCTCTATTTGTTAGAGAGAATTTTCGTATTATTAAAGAGATTAATGAAAAAGGAATGACCGTATTGTTAGTTGAGCAAAATGTTCGGCAAACATTAGACATTGCGCACTATGGCTACGTCTTATCTCAGGGGAAAATTGTAGCAAGTGGGTCGGTGGACTCCCTAAGAGATAATACAGAGTTACGTGCAGCTTATTTTGGAAAAGCTTAACGTTAAGGAGAGCAAAGTGATATCGGTAATAGAATTAACCAAATATCTAGTTCGTATGAACACGATCAATCCCCCGGGTGATGAAGAGGCATGCGCAAAATTTTTAGGTAACCTTTTGGAGGGTTCTGGATTTACGGTGTCTTATTTTCCACTAGGGAAAAAACGGGCGAGTTTGGTAGCGCGTATTGGTGGTAACAGCGCGAAGAAGCCGCTGTGTATAACGGGACATATCGACACAGTTCCCCTGGGTGCGGCTGCATGGACCAAAGATCCGTTTTGTGGTGAGACTGATGCGGGTCGGTTGTTTGGTCGAGGAACGAGTGATATGAAATGCGGCGTTGCTGCATTCGTAACGGCGGCGCTTACGCTATCAGATAAGCTTGCTGGAACCCCAGGTCTCGAGTTGGTGATTACTGCCGGCGAAGAGCTCGGGTGCCAAGGTGCATTTGATTTAGTTCAACAACAGGGAGCGCTAGGTCGAGCAGGCGCGGTTTTGGTGGCTGAGCCCACGTGTAACTCTCCTTATATCGGACATAAAGGGGCCTACTGGGTAACAGCAAAAACTAAAGGGATTACCGCTCATGGTTCTATGCCAGAGTTGGGACAAAATGCGGTTTATAAGGCTGCAAAGACAATCACTGCGCTGGAAAATTTTAAATTCTCAAATCCCCCGCATGACATAATGGGGCAAGCGACCCTTAACGTAGGCATGGTACATGGAGGGTTAAACATAAACTCCGTGCCGGATGAGGCTGCCATTTCTATTGATATCCGCAGTGTCCCTACTTCAAAACATGCGGATGTCAGAGATCAATTGCAACAATGTATGGGGCACGAGGTTGTACTCGAAACCTTTATTGATTTAGATAGTGTTTACTCCGAGCCCGATACGCCGTGGATACAAACCATTTTTGATCTTGTTCAGCCCTATTTGGGGTATCGACCAGAAGCTAAAGTTGCAGGGTTCTTTACTGATGCCGCAGTCCTTACGCCTGCTTATGGATTCCCTCCAACCGTGATTTTGGGGCCAGGAGAATCGAATATGGCACATAAAACAGATGAATACTGTGTGCTTGATCGCGTTGAAGCGTCCGTAGATATGTACAAAGATATTATTTCTAACTGGTGTGACCTTTAGATCGACAGTTTTTGTCTTCTTTAAAGAGTGTGTACTAAGGCTCTTCGGAATTAGTTTGTGAATTTTTATTCGCTCATTGAAAAAATTGTTCAATCAAAGCCAACGAATGTTGCTATAAAAAGCAGCGCTAAACAGATCATCTCGTATCGAGAGCTTGATCAGCAAGTTTCCCAATACGCACATGCTTTGGATGTGCTGGGTGTTTCCCCAGGAGACCGCATTATTGGGCAAGTCGATAAGAGTTTGCCGAGTTTGTTTCTTTATTTGGCGTGTTTGAAAGCAGGGTATATTTTCGTTCCTTTAAACACGGCTTACAAGGCAACAGAGTTGATGTACTTTATAGCGGACGCAGAGCCCAGGTTGTTTGTAACTTCTTGTGATCGATATGACGAAGTATCAGCTTTAGTGGCCACGGTTCAAGGCTGCTCGGTAGTTATTTTGGCGGAAGATCCGCATCGCGATCTTTTTAGTTTAGCGGTTGAGCAAGCGTCAAGCGGCTTGGTTCGAGCAGTGAAACCTGATGACGTTGCCGTTATTATTTATACGTCTGGTACTACAGGCCGTAGTAAGGGAGCGATGATAACGCATGATAACTTGGTGTCGAACGTAAGTGTGCTGACTAGCCTTTGGCATTTTTCTGAACACGACACCCTGCTTCATGCCCTACCAATTTTTCATGTGCATGGGTTATTTGTCGCGAATCATTGTGTGCTTAGCGTGGGCGCGTCCATGCTGTGGCTCAATCGATTTGATGTCGAAGAAATTATTGGTGCGATTGCAGAATCAACAGTGATGATGGGCGTACCTACGTTTTATACTAGGCTACTCAGCGATGCGAAATTAACTACTTATTTGTGTCGTAACATGCGGTTATTTATTTCTGGATCGGCGCCAATGTTGTCAGAGACACATGAGTTATTTGAGCAAAGGACAGGGCATCGAATTTTAGAGCGCTATGGTATGTCAGAAGCTGGAATGATTACCAGTAATCCCTACGACGGAGTACGTAAGGTTGGGACTGTGGGCTTACCACTGCCGAGTGTTTCTGTCCGCATAGTGGACGATGCTGATTTGAGTGTCTCCAACTGTGCTACAGGGCATATACAGATTAAAGGCGCTAATGTGTTTCTTGGCTATCGAAATATGCCAGAAAGAACTCAAGAGGAGTTTACGGGCGACGGGTGGTTTCGTACTGGAGATCTTGGGGTATTAGATGGAGATAATTATTTGACCATTGTGGGGCGATCAAAGGATCTCATTATTACTGGTGGGTATAACGTTTATCCTAAAGAAATAGAACTTATATTAGATGATGAGCCGGGAGTCTTCGAGTCTGCCGTATTCGGCGTGAAGCATCCTGATTTTGGTGAGGCAGTCAATGCTGTAGTTGTGGCTAGTCCGGATGCCAAATTAGATCCGGAGAGTTTAATCGAGGCGCTTAAAGTAAAACTCGCCAGCTATAAAGTGCCTAAGGTTATTCGAGTTGTGGCTCAGTTACCGCGAAACGCAATGGGTAAAGTTCAAAAATCGTTACTTAGAGGCCCCTACAAAGGCGACTGAAGCCAGGTCTTTATCTTAGTGTTCTACGCAGAATGAATTCCATACTTAACCAAATTGTTAGTGATATTGATAGTGATGGGTACTCGATTACCCAAGGCTTCTTTAATGAGGGCGCTCTTGAGGAGCTACGGTTACGGTGTGATGTTGGCCTGGCTGAAGGGTACTTTAAAGAGGCTGGTATCGGAACGGGATCGCGGTATCAAGTTCAAGAAAAAATAAGGGCTGATCAAATATGGTGGTTTAGCCAAAATGATGGCGCGACGACAGCCGATATTTTTCTGCAATTTGATCAACTTAAGGACCATCTTAATCAAAAACTCTATCTTGGGCTTTTTGATTTTGAATCTCATCTAGCTCGGTATAAACCAGGAGCTGGATACGAGCGACATTATGATCGCCCCAAAGGTAGTGCGCGTCGTAAATTGACGGTAACGCTTTACTTGAATAAGGATTGGTCAATAAAAGATGGAGGATGCTTACGGTTATATTTGACGCCTAATTGTGAGATTTTCGTTGATGTTGAACCACAGTTCGGTACGCTCGTTTTTTTTGAGCGAATTATTTGCTCACGAGGTTTTTCCAAGCAATAGGGAGCGATTAAGTCTAACGGGGTGGTTTTTAGGGCGTATTTAGTTTGAAACTAAATTGGATTGATTGAACATAAATATCTCTACGAACATTTCTATCGCTAGTATCATCAGAATCACGGCGAAGATGTTCTTTAAGCGCGAAACGGGCATGGAGTGCGTGAGCTTTGCTCCGAATGGAACCGTGATAAATGTGCCCACGACAATGCCGATAAGCGCAGGGAAATAAACGTAGCCGAAGCTTAATTCAGGCAAGTCCGCTTTCCCTAGGCCATTCCAGATATACCCAAAGCCTCCCGCTAAAGCGATGGGGAGCCCAAGCGCTGCTGACGTGCCTACTGCGTTTCGCATGGGCACATTGTGCATCACCATCAGTGGAATGGTAATTACACCACCCCCAATGCCAACGAGGCTAGACAGTATTCCAATTAGCCCGGAGCCGATGCCCATGCCGATGCTTTTCGGCAGACTTCGTGTCGGCTTGGGCTTAAGATCCAGAATGAGCTGTGCCGAGGCGTAGGCAGCAAAAAGAACAAATAAACCAGCCAGCACTTTCGCGTCGAGGAATTCTGCTAAAAAGCTTCCACCAAAGGTGCCAAGGATCAGAAAAGTGGATGCTTGTTTCACGGTTGGCCACAAAATAGCCCTTTGTGCATGGTGAGCGCGAATGCTTGAGAAAGAGGTGAATACGATAGAAGCGAGGGACGTACCAATGGCAAGATGCAGGATTCGATCGGTTGCAAAATCCTGGGCTGTAAAGAAAAATACCAAGAGGGGAACAAGAAGCGTTCCGCCACCAATTCCAAGTAGTCCCGCAAAAAAACCAACAAAGATTCCTATCGCAA
This sequence comes from Pseudomonadota bacterium, assembly GCA_027624715.1. Lineage (NCBI taxonomy): Bacteria > Pseudomonadati > Pseudomonadota > Pseudomonadota bacterium. Next base: position 128,151 of record JAQBTV010000003.1, on the reverse strand, counting down.
GATAAGCCGCTGACCAATACGCTATTGAATCTATCATCAGATCAGTTTTTGGATGTAGCGCCACTCATGAGGTGTCACGGGCGTTATGGACAGTCGGGAGCCTTTTTGAAGCACTTTCATACCTTTGAGTTTTTCGTGCTCTCTTAATTCCTGTAGTGATAGAAGCGCAGTCTTACGAACGAATTTAACGGCTACGTTGAACCAACGAGGCTTTTCCCGTGTTGCCTTTGAATCGAAGTAATCACTCACTATGTCGAATTGAGATTCATCGGGATATGCTGTACGTGCGACTTCGGCATAGCCCGCGATCCCCGGGGGTGAGCAGTTAGAGTGATAAAATAGGACGCCGTCTCCTACCGCCATTTCATCCCTCATGAAATTCCGCGCTTGATAATTGCGCACGCCATTCCATGGCTCCGTTTTCCCAGGGCATTTCTGTAGATCATCGATGCTGAAAACGTCTGGCTCTGATTTCATCAGCCAATATTGAGTGTGGCTATATTTGGTCATTTTTTTGAGCCATTGTGCCTGTTAATATTTGCTGTGGAAGAGCTGCTCGTTTTATCCTGAGCCAAAAGGTTCAAGGCGGGTACCTTCCGAATGCCGTAGGTACGTCCTCTGGGGACGCGCACAATAGCATTACTTGAGTTGGTAACCTAAGCAAATTTATTGGTTCAAAAAATTAATCGAGCAGCTCTTCCGCGGCAAACATAATTTTAAAATTGATTTTCTTTATCATTCAAAACGGTATCGATTTGTTTACTCATCGTAGTGATTTTGCCCCGTAAGTCATTTAGATTGATACCACGAGTTTGTAGGGTGAGCAATTGGTGAGAAATGTTGAGAGCCGCCATTATTATAATTCTATCGGAGCCGACTATTTTTCCACCTTTTCGAATTTCTTTAATCTGATCATTGAGGAACGCGACCGCGTTGAGCAACCCTTCTTTTTCATTCTCGTGGCTGGTTAATCGCACGGGTTTCCCAAGAATTTCCACTTCCAATGTCGCTGGAGCGGTCATGCGAGACTCGTTTCTTTTTTGCGGACTATCAAAGCCTCTACTTTTGTGGCTGCAAGATCTATTCTTTTTTGTAACTCCCGCTTGTCATTCTCGGCTAACACGAGGTTTTGTCGCAGGACAACATTCTCGCCTCTGAGATGGTGCGTGAGCCGGATTAATTCGTCTAATTTTTGTTTCAAGGATGCCAATTGAGCGTGCATCAATAAACTATAGGGGACGCTGTTAAAAAGTCAATCGACCACTGTTTATTTATGACTTGCTTTTGTTTTTCGTGTAAGCTCAGTACGAGTGGTGCCTGTGCGCTCTTTCTGGAGCTAACGGGATAATCGGGAAACAGGTAAACCTAAAGGTAGGCGATCCCTGTGCTGCCCCCGCAACGGTAAACAAGCGTGAACTTTACACCAGTAGCCCCAAATCTACTGAGCCACATTGAAAGCGGGTACTCACTCTCTTTTTTTGTAAATGGCGTGAAGGTATTACTTGTGAGCCCGGAGACCGGCCACTCAGTACGTGGTTGTGCCGACTTGTCGGCATGTAATTAACTTTGCACGGCGGGTGCAAAATTACTTATGAGGTCTTTAAATGCAACATTCTTCCCAGTTGCGGCTGCCATGGCTTATTGCCTTGTTGGCTTGCTTTTTAGTTTTAAGTCCAGCGCGCGCGCAACAACAAATACTCATTGCCCCCGTTTTGGTTACGCTCGATCGTTTTGAGGAAAAGTCTTCGCAGGCACCCTTGGGGATGCAAATTATTACCGCTAACCAGATTGAGGCGGCCGGTCACCAAAGTCTGCCGGAGTTTCTGTCGTCCCACAGCGGACTATCTCTAGTAAATAATTATTTTGGTAATGGTACCCAGTCAGCAGCCATCGACTTTCGGGGCTATGGCGCTGTGGGCGATGAGAATACCCTTGTGCTACTTAACGGAGTGAGGATTAAAAACAACGACTTAAGTTCTGTTAACTGGTCGTCAATCCCGCTGGACAGTATTGACCGTATTGAGATTGGAAAAGGGTCTGGCGGCGTTCTTTATGGTGCTGGCGCAACAGCAGGCTACATAAATGTCATTACGAAGCGCCAAAAGCCCAACGAACGAACCGCGCAGGCGCGCACTGATTTGGGTTCATTCGGAACCCGCTCGATGGATGTTTCAGGTACGACCTCAGGCGAAAATTCCGGGCTCTGGATCTTTGGCCAACGTTATAATTCCGATAATTATCGAGAGAATAATGAGGAGAAGCGTTCAGTCGTAAAATTAGATTATCAGTGGTTTGGAGATTTAAACACGCTCACCTTTTCCGCTGGCGCCGATCGACAAGATCTGCGAACACCAGGAGACCTGCTTAAACCGAATGGTGGAACATCTATTAGTTCTATTGATCGGCAGTCGTCAGACTCTAAGAATGACTTTTCCACGCTCGATGGAAATAACGGGACGCTCTCATTAAAGCAAGACAGCGGGCGGTGGACAATAATTGAGGAAATTTCGTATCGGGGTAGCGATTCTTCGTTATTCGCACAGGCCTCTGACGAGTTCTCCAACATCGAAACTACGGTATGGCAACTATCGCCACGTGCGAAATATGACGCTGTGGACTTGTTAATGGGAAGCGAGTTTATTTTTGGACTGGATTATTTCAAGTGGGATCGAACAAATACGCGTGCGACGAATTCAGTGACGATCGTGACTCAGCCTTTTGCGGTTGCTGACCTCGACCAAACTAATTTAGGGCTATACGGACGAAGCCTCATAAATATTACTGATAAATTAACGGCTGTTATGGGTTTTCGACATGAACAACAGGACGGAGAGGCTAGTGATTTCGTCAATTCAGCGGCGCCTTTTCCTTTCGGGACTACTAATATTGTCGCGACAGAAAAATCACAAAAATTAAAAAATAATGCCTATGATCTTGGAGCTACTTACTCCATGGAAAATGGCGTTGATATTGATCTCCATACCAGCCGAGCGTTTCGCGTCGCGAATTCTGATGAGGTTTTTAGAGCGGTCTACAACAACGAAACGTACAATACAGATAGGCAGTTTGTTTTTTTAGAGCCACAGGTGAGCTATACGCACGAACTTAGCGTAAGCTTGGCCGGCAAAAAAACTTTTGTGAGTGCGAACTTATTTCAAACGGATACTCGAAATGAAATCCGATTAGATCCGGTTGCGTTCGTGAATACAAATTACTCCGTGACTCAAAGACGGGGGGTTGAGTTTCAAACAACTTGGCAAGATGAGTTTTGGGTTGTGAGGGGAAACTTTTCCTATATCCAGCCCAAGTTTTCAAACGGTGAACGAAACAGAGTCTCCTTAACGGATAAAGATATACCTTTAGTCCCGAGAAATAAAATAGGGGTTTCAGCCGATCTACATTTACCCCATAAATATAATATTGGCGCAAAGCTAAATTATACGAGCGATCAATTCATGACCAATGATGAGATTAATGCTTTTGGGAGAAAAATACCTAGTTACCTCATCCTCGACCTCAACGTTAGAAAAGATGTAGGTCCGTGGACGTTAGCGTTAAAAGTCAATAATGCGTTAAATAAAGAGTATTTTACGTTCGCGGTGAATAGTACTACGGTTGGTAGTAATGCATTTAATTTTTATCCGCTGCCAGAACGATCCGTGTTCCTCACTGCAGGCTATGCGTTTGGCCAATGATCCCGAGATCTTAATGTAAGGTTAACTCTCAAGCGTACCCTAACAATGCTGGTCGTTTTTGTTGGGGTCTGTTAAATTGCGATCAATGGAAACAGAAAAGAGCTCACAGCTTTACTTTCGTTTGTTGGGATACCTCAAGCCTTACTCACTGGTATTCTCTGTATCGATTATCGGAATGATACTCAGTGCGGCTACCGAAGTCGCGCTCCCGGTTGTGATTAAGCCGTTGTTAGATGGCACTTTTATCGATAAAGACCCCTCGTTGATGACGTGGACGCCGATTGCGCTCGTTCTGATTTTTTTAGTGCGAGGGGTTAGCGCGTTCATTGCCCAGTATGCGAGTGCATGGGTCGGAAACAAGATAGTTATGGATCTGCGTGAGGAGATGTTTGAGAAGATACTCGTCTTGCCGTTGAAGTATTTTCATGAACACAGCGCCGGAAGCCAGCTATCTAAATTTACTTTCGATGTATCGTTGGTTCAATATGCAGCGACTCAAGTCATTACTGTATTCGTCAAAGACTCTTTAACCGTTATTGGACTTCTCGGCTACCTAATTTATCTTGATGCGAAGTTAACGCTTATATCGTTGATTATGCTTCCGCCGATCGCACTTGTTGTGCGATATTTTAATGGCCGATTACGCTGGGCAAGTCGCGAAACTCAAGATTCAGTTGGTGCGGTTACCGAGGTCGTGCAGGAATCAATCGAATGCAATAAAGTCGTAAAAATTTTTAGTGGACAGCAAGCAGAGCGTAAACGATTTTTCGATACCAGTAATAAGCTGCGCAGACTGCTGATGAAGCAGACCATGGCGGTTGCGGCAAATGTGCCGATCGTTCAGCTCATAGCGGCCATTGCTACGGCTGTTGTGATTTACCACGTGATGGGTCAGGTGCGTATGGATCAAACTACCGTAGGGGGTTTTGTTTCTTATCTCGCTGCAATGCTAATGCTGACTTCCCCATTGAAACGACTGACCGGCATCATGGAGCACCTGCAAAGAGGTTTGGCAGCTTGTGAGAGCGTCTTCGGTCTCATTGACGAAGAGCCGGAGGAGGACGCAGGAACAGTTGAACTAGATTCGATCCGCGGCGAGATCGTTTTTGATCGCGTGTCATTCAAATATCCAGGTGCTGATGTTTACGCGTTGGAGGAGATTAATTTAACAATTAAGCCAGGAGAGAGTGTAGCCATTGTTGGCAGTTCTGGAAGTGGAAAAACTACGCTGGCAAATATGTTGCCGAGATTTTTTTCACCAACAAAAGGTCGAGTGCTCATCGATGGTCAGGAAATAGCAGCTATTACTTTGAAGAGTCTACGCTCCAATATCGCATTAGTGAGTCAAGAAGTTGCGTTATTCAACGATTCGGTAGTAGCTAATATTATTTATGGGTCTGCTACGGAGGCTGAGCCGCAAAGGATTGTAGAGGCAGCTGATGGCGCATTTGCAACAGAGTTTATTAATAAACTCGCAGATGGTTTTGAGTCGAGTGTTGGTGAGAAAGGAATGAGGTTATCAGGCGGTCAACGTCAGCGATTAGCAATTGCTCGCACGCTATTTAAAGATGCGCCCATTGTCATTATGGATGAGGCCACATCAGCGCTTGACGCTGCTTCAGAAAAGCTTGTCAAAAATGCGTCTGAGCGACTAAGACAAGGGCGGACAACCATTATTATTGCGCATCGGTTTTCAACGATAGAAAAGGCCGATAGAATTGTTGTCATGGACTCAGGTCGGATAGTTGAAATCGGTACTCACGCGGAGTTGATGAAAAAAAAGGGTCGATATGAGAAGCTCTATGCGGTATATGCAAGTAACGGAGATCTAATGATCAATTAGGGCGATCTTGTGAGCTTAATCATTTTAGTCGAGAGGAAAGTTTTCGCTTGTAATGTGTATGGCTGCAGAGCGATAGTCTAACGTTATAAAGGCAAAGGAGTCGGAAAGATGAAAGTCCATCCCACCAGGAAATTTGATAACACATCAAAAAGTTATCAATATATTACAGCGATTCCATTGGCGGCAGCGATGGGCGCCGAAGTCAAAGGTGTCGATATCGGTACGATTACCGACGCTCAATTTCTTGAGGTCGAGGACGCGCTCTATCGACACAAAATGATTTATTTAAGAGACCAGAACTTCTCGCATGCGGATCAAGAGTCGTTCACCTTGCGTTTTGGTGAATTTGCAGATGATGCTTACACAACAGGCGTTGATGGACATCGTAATGTTCATCCAGTGATCATGGAAGCAGAGGCTCGTGTTGAGATGGTGTTTGGTAATGGGTGGCATGTGGATTCTCCATTTATGAAGCAGCCACCTTCTGTGAGTATGCTTTACGGGGTAGATGTTCCGCCTTACGGTGGTGACACGATGTGGGCAAATACAGTGTTAGCTTACAATTGTTTAAGCGACACAATGAAGAAGCTTGTCACCCCATTGAAGATTCATTTTTCGGCGAATAGTGTTGTCAATCAGCTTAAGAAAGAGGCTGAAGATAAGTATAAAAAAGATGTTGATGGCGGCCGCACTAAGGGGTTTGGTTCGATGGAGCTCGATATGAAAACGCAAAGCATGGTTGAGGGAAGCTTTCATCCGTTGGTGCGTACGCATCCTAAGTCGGGTGAGCGAGCGTTATATGTTGATCAAACGTATTCAAACGGCATCGAGGGTTTAACCGCTGACGAGTCGGCAGGACTCCTAAGTTTTCTTAAAGAACATGTCACGCAACCCGCTTTCACGTGCCGGCTAAGATGGACGCCAGGAACATTTGTGCTTTGGGATAATCGTGTTTGTTGTCATCATGCGTTTAATGACTATGACGGCCATCGAAGAGAATTGTATCGAACAACGGTGAAGGGTGAAGTTCCCGCTTAATGGTGTGGGGTTAATGAGATGATCGTGGTTTTGTTGAGTTGATCATCAAGCCAAGCTTTGATGGATGCTTGATGTTTGCCAATGTATTGGATTGAATCCTTATCAAGCATCATGGGAAGATCATGGCCAGGAATTAGTAAACCGCCACCACGGCGAGACCAGGCATTCCAAATTTTATTAATGGATTCTTCGGTTACAGTTTTGTCATAGGTCATATCGGCTGCTCTTGAAACCAGTTCCGCTCGATTTTTACACGCGTCACCCGTAAAGACGACATCACAATCTCCCGTATCGAGTACATAGACTGTGCTACCTGGCGTATGTCCCGGACAAATTAAAGATTTAATCCCTGGCAAAATCTGTTGATCATGCTCTATCAGTACGAGGTTTGTGTGATTTTGAAGCGCTGACACATACAGCTCGGGTACGTATGTTTTTCCGACGGGTTGTTGTAGGGCCCACGTCATTTCTGTTTGAGATAGATAAATTTTCGCGTTTGGAAAATTCACCCAGTTTATTGCATGATCGAAATGTGAGTGCGTCAATAAAACATCGGTAACTTCTTCCGGGCTAATTCCAAGTTCCTTTAGCCGTTGGTTTAATATCAAGCGCTGACCGAATCCGCCGACATCAATAAGTGCGGTGTAGTTGTCTTGGCGGACGAGCGCGATGGTGCTGAACCCAAGAGGACCATGACACACGCTTTTCCCCGGAAAACCGTGAACAATAATATCGAGTTGGTAGGCGCCCATAGAAAACGCGCGTTTATTCTCATTTTTCATATTTATTTTCTTTCGGTCTAAGATCAAAACCATAAAGTTTTTCTGGATTATCAACCAATATTATATGTTTGAGCGCACTTGATGGTGCGTAATCGTCGAGTACATTCAGCAAATCACTGTCGTTAGGCATCTCGTTGTACAAGCCTAGATGAGGCCAATCAGTACCCCAAACTACGCGCTCCGATGAGGCTGCAATTAAAGCTTGCGCGAAGGGTATGGCATCGTGGTATGGGCGACCAGCACGTGAGATGCGGTAGTTACCAGACACTTTCGCCCATGCATAGCCTTCTTTCATCAAATTGATTAATGTTTGAAAACCAACATGATGTAAGCCTAGGGTCGTTGGCATATGCCCCATGTAATCGAAAACCACCTGTATAGGTAATTTGCGCAATCGAGGAGCGATCGCTTTGAGTTGGGAGACGTCAATCAGTAGTTGTATATGCCATTTAAAACCGACAATCTTTTGTGCGATATGTTCCAAGTCCTCTAAACACGTACCCCCTTTAAATAATAGGTTAAATCTAACCCCACGAATGCCGGCTAGGTGAAGTGTTTCTAGTTCGGCTTCCGAAATCTGATTAGTCACCACAGCAATGCCGCGAGCGTTTGTGTTGCCGTAGCGACGGATCGCATCAACTGTCACTCGATTATCATGACCATAAATAGAGGGCTGTACGATGACTGCGCGTTGTATACCAAGGCCTCGATGCAATGCTTGATACGATTCTAGGGAGGCCTCGTGTGGGGTATATGATCGATCCGAGATTTGTGGGAATTTCTCCGCAGGCCCAATGATGTGGGCATGAGAGTCACACGCATAGGGAGGCACTGAAAACGCTAAGGAGCTGATTTGCGAGTGCGGCGGAAGACAAAGATCCATGTTAGTCACGACGCCCTGTTCTTTGTGGCCTGTGATTGTCAATTATCATGCTGCCTTAGTTGTTTGCTCTGATTAGTGTGCTTGTTCCCAGTTGCTACCGGACCCGATGTCGGCTATAAGTGGAACACTAAGGGTCGCGACAGATGTCATACGTTTAGGCACTTCTGTAAGGATTAGATTTAATTCTTCTTCGGGTGTTTCTAAGACTAGTTCGTCATGGACTTGCATGATGATGTTAGTTTTCAATCCTTCTTCACGTAGCCAACGATTAACAGAAATCATTGCGATTTTTATGAGGTCCGCCGCAGTGCCTTGCATGGGTGCATTAATGGCTGCGCGCTCCGCCCCTTGCCGCAGTTGATGATTAGAGGCATGTATCTCCGGTAAGGTTAAACGCCGACCCAATACGGTTTCAACATATCCGCGCTCCTTGGCATGCTTTTTTGAGCGATCCATATAATTCGCAACACCAGGATATCGGGCAAAGTAGCGATCGATATATTGTTGAGCCGCAGAGCGTTCAACGCCAAGCTGCTTAGCAAGGCCAAATGCGGACATGCCGTAAATTAAACCAAAGTTAATGACTTTTGCATAACGTCGTTGCTCGGACGATACCTCTGTAGAGGTTACATTAAAGATCTCGCTTGCAGTTTGTCGATGGATGTCCTCACCGTTTATAAACGCTTGAATCAAGCTTTGGTCTTTTGATAGATGAGCCATGATGCGCAACTCAATCTGAGAGTAGTCAGCCGAAACAATGATTTTTCCCGGCGGGGCGATAAAGGCTTCGCGAACACGTCGCCCTTCTTCAGTGCGGATGGGAATGTTTTGGAGGTTAGGATCGTTGCTTGCAAGTCGACCCGTATTCGCAACCGCTTGTGCGTAGTTAGTATGAATGCGTCCTGTTTGCTTATCGAGCATCTTCGGAAGTTTTTCCGTATACGTGGTCTTTAGCTTGGTCAACGTTCGATGTTTGAGTATCAATGCGGGTAATGGATGGTCGAGCGCGAGCTGTTGCAGCACCTCTTCATCAGTCGAAGGTTGTCCGCCGGGAGTTTTTTTGAGTATTGGCAGTTGTTTTTGATTAAATAAAACTTCTTGTAATTGTTTAGGTGAACTCAGATTGAAATTAGAGCCCGCTTCTTCAAAGGCTTCTTTTTCAAGGACCTTGATTCTCTCGCCTAGATCCTTCGTTTGTTCATTAAGCGCTTGCGTATCGATCAATACGCCAAAACGTTCTATTTCAAAAAGCACTTCCATCGCTGGAAGCTCGATATGGCGGTAGATGCCGATTAGTTCAGGCTCTTTTTCTAATAAAGGCCAAAAATGCTGATGCAGTTGTAATGTGATGTCAGCATCCTCTGCCGCATACTCCTTAGCGACGCTTAAGTCGACGTTTGAGAAAGGTATTCGCGCTACACCTTTCCCGGTTACTTCATCGTAAGTGATAGTTTTAAGTCCAAGGTGTCTCGATGCGAGACTGTCCATATCGTGTTGACGATGACTTTCCAAGACGTAGGACTGGAGGAGGGTGTCGTGTTCGATGCCGCGCACCCTGACCCCGTGATTCATGAATATGTGCAAATCAAATTTTAGATTTTGACCAAGCTTTTTTTGTTTTGGATCTTCGAGCCAAGGTTTAAGTTTTTTCAAGACAAACGTGAGGTCGAGCTGTTCCGGGCATCCAACATAATCGTGACCGACTGGTATGTAAGCAGCACGACCAGGCTGTGTGGAGAGTGAAATTCCGACTAACCTAGCTTGCATCGTGTCTAGCCCGGTTGTTTCGGTATCAATCGCGGTGAGGTCTGAGTTGTATATTTGTTTGATCCAAGCGTCTAGCGCACTAGCCGATGTGATGAGCTCGTATTCGTGCGGAACGTCTGTTTTGAGGTTGGTGATCATTGTTGATTCTGAGGCCTCTTCTTGTCCGCTACCTAATTCAGCGAGCCATGATTTGAAGTTAAGTTTTTCAAAAAGATGGGCAAGTACGTCTTTTTTTTCAGGTTTGTATGCTAGATCCTCAACGTTAATATCCAGCTCAATGTCATCTCTCAAAGTCACAAGTTTTCTAGTGGTCGGCAACCACTCAAGTGCCTGTCTCAAATTTTCTCCGACTTTCCCACTAATTTTATTTGCGTGCGCAATGATAGAGTCAAGATCACCGTACTCATCAAGCCACTTGACTGCCGTTTTTGGCCCAACCTTTTCAACTCCGGGAACGTTGTCTATCGAATCTCCAACCAGGCTTTGAAAGTCAACCATTCTTTCTGGGTAGACTCCAAATTTAGTTTTGACGCTATCTCTATTCAGCGTCTCACCAGTCATTGTGTTGACGACGGTGACACCCGGTTTAACCAACTGAGCAATATCCTTATCGCCTGTTGAAATGAGCGTTTCGAGTTTTTGTTCTAGTGCTTTTCTAGTTAGCGTGGCAATTACATCGTCTGCTTCGACTCCAGAAATAACTAAGAGGGGAATCCCCATAGCTTCTATACATGCGTGTAGTGACTCGATTTGCAGTGCCAAATCAGACGGCATACTGGGTCTATTGGCTTTGTATTCGGAGTACATATCATTACGAAATGTTTTTCCTTTAGCATCAAAAATACATGCTATGTAGTCCGGTTTGACTTCATTTCGAGCACGTTTGAGCATGTTAATGACGCCGTATATCGCGCCCGTTGGCTCATTCGCCTTATTGCGAAGATCGGGAAGGGCGTGAAAGGCTCGATACAGGTAGGAAGAGCCGTCTATTAATAGTAATTTTTTCATTATAATGTTTCGGTAAAGCTCGAGATTACAACCGCTTACATTATGTCAGACTTGTTCAATCGATAATTTAGGTAACATAGGTGTCTTTAAATAGAGTTTTTTTCCATACCTTTGCAACATAAATCATGTCAGTTTTTACGAAAGTCAGCTTAGAAGAAGCAGCTCAGTGGGTAAAACAACACTATTCGATTGGTAGGGTCAGCAATCTGCGCGGGATCCTCTCCGGTATCGAAAATACCAATTTTTTCCTAGATAGCGATCAGGGCGTATTTGTGCTTACTTTATTTGAAAAGTTAACCGCATCTGAGCTTCCTTTCTATTTGGATCTGATGGCGCATCTGAGCAGTCATGGTGTTCCAGTACCTACGCCTATTAAGAATTTGAACGATCGTTTTTTAGGGGAACTCAATGGTAAGCCAGCAGCTATTGTCAGCTGTATTCCTGGCTCGCCTACGAACAAGCCGACCGGTAACCACGTGTATTTAGTAGGAGAGCAACTTGCACATGTGCATCTTGCAGGACAATCTTTTAAAGGACACCTAGAGAATTTGAGGGGAAAGGCTTGGTGGGCTAGCGCGTCCGAAGAGATCTACAGTTTTCTGGGCGAAGGTGATTCAGAGTTGCTTCGAAGCGAGTTGGCCTATCAAGCAGAATTCGGAACCCAGTTAATTCCTAGAGGGCCTATACATGGTGATCTATTTCGAGATAACGTGTTATTTCATAAATCTCACATAGGCGGATTCATTGATTTTTATTTTGCGTGCGTCGACGCTTGGGTTTATGACGTGGCAATAACGGCGAATGATTGGTGCATTAAGGCCGATGGATCTATGGATAATGTGAAGTTGCGCGCGCTGGTTAATGGGTATACCAGCGTTCGACAGTTTACCCTGACTGAGGCAGAGGTGTGGCCAACAATGTTACGAGCAGGTGCGCTAAGGTTTTGGATTTCGCGACTTTATGATTTACATTTACCGCGACTAGGTGAGCTAACGCATGCGCACGCCCCTGATCCCTTTAAACGAATCTTGCAAAGTCATCGAGCGCACCCGCAAACCTTCAATTCGTGAATGGGCCTTGGTAGGCTAAACGGTAGCTAGTTTTGCGTATTCGAGAGCGAGCCACTTCAATCCGCTCGCACGGAAGTTTACTTGCAGTCTCGCGTCACCGCCTTGACCCTCTGTTTGAACAATGATGCCTACGCCAAACTTGGCGTGACGTACTTGTTGGCCAATGCGAAGAGTTTCCGTAATTTCCTGCTTGCGTATGTTGGGTGTAAAACTGTTGGAGGGTGGAGTCTGTTGGTGAGTCTTGGTATGGTTAATTTTTTTCAGTAATTCTTCAGGGATCTCGTCTATAAATCGTGACTCAATGTTATAACGTGTTTGTCCATGAAGCATCCGCATTTGGGAGTGAGATAGGTAGAGGCGACGCATCGCACGCGTCATAGCAACGTACATGAGCCTTCGTTCTTCTTCTAGCCCGCCGTGCTCATTAATGCTGTTTTCGTGGGGAAACAACCCTTCTTCCAAGCCACTGATAAAAACAGTATGAAATTCAAGTCCTTTGGCTGCGTGTACAGTCATTAATTGAAGTGCGTCTTCACCTACGCTTGCTTGGTTGTCGCCTGCTTCGAGCGAGGCGTGCGCAAGAAAGTCTACAAGGGGGTCAATTTCAGCAGGGCTTAAATCGCCATCATCAAAGCCATCAATGCGAGGTTCTGTGTAGTGTGTATCAGTCCGGTCCGCGATAAATGCAGTAGCAGCGTTGACAAGCTCATTGAGGTTCTCATTTCGATCTTGCCCGTCACGTTCTTTTTGGTAGTGCTTAATGAGCCCACTGGTTTCGTTGATATGTTCAATCAACTCCGGGAGTAGAAATCCGACAGTCTTAGTTTTAATTTTTTCAATTAATGTGATGAAAGTTGAGACTGCAGAAAAGGCTCTACCCGATGGGGGAGCCAAACAGGATGCTTGCCATAGCGACGTTCCATTACGTTCGGCAATATCGCGTATTTGTTCGATGGTGCGGTTTCCAATGCCACGCGTCGGAAAGTTGATAATCCTAAGAAATGCACCATCATCATTTTGGTTAGCTATTAATCTGAGATAAGCAAGGGCATGTTTTACTTCTTTTCGTTCGAAAAATCGTAATCCCCCGTAAACTTTATATGGAAGTCCTGTGCTGAATAAGCCGTGCTCTAAAACTCGAGATTGGGCGTTGGATCGATACAGCAACGCAATATTTTTGAGGTTGAGCCCAGAGTTCCGAAGCGCCTGTACTTCTTCAATGATGAAGGAGGCCTCCTCTCCGTCTGTCATGGCGCGGAAGACCCGAATAGGTTCGCCTTCGCCTTGATCTGTCCAAAGATTTTTCCCAAGACGCTGACTATTATTTTTTATTAACGCATTAGCACCGTCCAGAATGTTGCCGTGGGAGCGATAGTTTTGCTCAAGTTTGACTACCTTTTGAATTGAGAAATCTGTTTCAAAACTGAGCATGTTTCTGGAGTGTGCCCCCCGAAACGCATAGATGGATTGGTCGTCATCTCCTACGGCCATGACGCATGCCCCACCGTTCGCTAAAAGTTTTAGCCATACATATTGGAGTTTATTGGTGTCTTGAAATTCGTCGACAAGGATATGTTTGAAGCGATTTTGATAATGTTGCAGTAGCCGCTCGTTTTTGGTTAATAGTTCATAGGATCGAAGTAAGAGCTCGGAAAAATCTACAACGCCTTCATGGGCGCAGGCTCGATCATATTCCCGGTAGATATCAATGAGCGTGCGACTAAATTCGTCGACGCTCTCTGCTTTATCTGGACGCGATCCTTCTTCTTTATTGGTGTTGATAAAATATTGTGCTTGTCTGAATGGATATCTATTTTCGTCAATTGATAAACTTTTCATCACGCGTTTAATGAGTGATAGCTGATCTGCAGAATCCAGTATTTGAAACGTTTGCGGTAAATTTGCTTCTCGGTGATGGCTTCTAAGAAGGCGGTTACACAGGCCATGAAAGGTCCCTATCCACATGCCGCGTGTGTTGATGGGCAACATCGCGGTGATGCGTAGCAACATCTCCTTTGCTGCCTTATTGGTGAATGTTACGGCCAACAACTCGAAGGGGTTGATTTGGCCAGTTTGTATCAGCCACACGATCCGGGTAGTTAATACCCTCGTCTTGCCGGAGCCTGCGCCAGCTAAAACTAGAATTGAGGAGCTCGAGTGGGTAGTGGCTTCTATTTGTGGCTCGTTGAGCCCATGCAGAATTTCAGACATTCAATGAGGTATTGCAATTTTTGATATCATTTTTTGGCTCGCTCTTGACGGCTATTTGCGACGAGTTTAGTGACTCTGGGCTTAAGAACGAGCTCTAACGTTTGCTCAAAAGCTTGACCAGGAACGACAACGCTGTCTTCCTTACTTTGGAATGAACCGTGAACGGAGTTGATTATATCGTCAATCTCTTGCTGACTAGGAGAAGTAAATCTGATGACGATTAAACTCTCGTTGGGGCTGGGAATCCCAGTATTTGCAAATGGGTTAGATGTGTCAACAGTCGGAACTCTCTGGAAGTTGATATGTGTTCGAGAATATTGTGGAACGATATGTTCAATGTAGTCGGGCATTCGTCTCAGTATGGTTTGCGTGACATCTTCTACGGAATGCCCCCTATCTTTTTGATCGCGGTGCAGCTTCTGAATCCATTCAAGGTTGATCGTTGGCGTGACGCCGATTAATAAGTCGACATGTTGCGCAATATTTACGACGTCTGTGATGGCGCCTCCATGTAATCCTTCATAGATAAGCAGGTCAGATCCCGCTTCAATGTCTGACCATTCTGTGAAGGCGCCTGCTTTTCGCCCATAAGCTCTAGCAGTGTTTTCATCATGTAAGTATATTCGTGCACGACCTAACCCCACGCGGCCGTAATCGCTAAACAGCGCTTCTAGTTTCTCAAGCAGGTTAGCTTCTGGACCGAAATGACTGATTGTTCGTCCTGCTGTACGTTCCCAGGCATCGATTAGCTTGCGCATCTCTTCGCGCGCGTATCGATGGAAGCTGTCCCCTTCCACAAAAACGGCTCTAAATTTCGCCTGGGCACAGATCGATTTGAAGGTATGCTGAACGCTGGTGGTGCCAGCACCAGACGCACCTGTGACCGCAATAATTGGGTGTGCTCGGGACATTGGTTTTGCACTATATTAGTAATAGGTTTATGACAGACTGTGACTTTTTCATAGTGCATATCTGCCCAAATGCAAATTTGAGCCTCATTACCGTAGACCTAAAGTTATAATTAGACATTAGTTTACAACATTGGTAGCTCATGGAAAGTCAATACCATCCCTCGCTGATAGAAGCTGAGACTCAAACGCGTTGGGTCGAGAACGAATCGTTTAAGTCGTTAGAAGATCACCGTAAGCCTAAATATTATTGCTTGTCTATGTTTCCTTATCCTTCGGGTAAGCTACACATGGGGCACGTGCGCAACTACACTATTGGCGACGTGTTGACTCGATATCATCGAATGAACGGTTACAACGTCCTGCAGCCAATGGGTTGGGACGCGTTTGGGTTGCCAGCGGAAAATGCGGCAATGGCTAATGGTGTGCCTCCATCTAAGTGGACTCGCGACAATATTGTGTACATGAAAAAACAGCTCCAATCGCTGGGGTTTGCTATTGATTGGAGTCGAGAACTGGCCACTTGTGATCCTACCTACTATCGTTGGAATCAGTGGCTTTTCACTAAAATGCTTGAAAAAGGCCTCGTTTACCGGAAGACAGGAACTGTTAATTGGGACCCGGTCGATCAAACGGTGTTGGCCAATGAACAAGTAATTGATGGTCGAGGTTGGAGGACGGGAGCTTTAGTAGAAAAACGCGAAATCCCGATGTATTACATGCGTATCACTGAGTACGCGCGCGAGTTGCTGGAGGCGCTGGAAAACTTGCCTGGTTGGCCGGACCGAGTGAAAACAATGCAGGCTAATTGGATCGGCCTTAGCGAGGGTGTGAACGTGTCTTTCTCCTATTCGTTAGGGTGTAAAAAGGAGATTCTGAGAGTTTTTACGACCCGTGCGGATACGATTATGGGCGTGACATTCTGCGCGGTTGCGGCCGAACATAGCATTGCTGAGTATGCAGCTAAGTCTAATCCTAAGATCGCGGCATTTATTGAGCAGTGTAAACAAGGCAGCACGATGGAAGCAGATATCGCCGCTTTGGAAAAAAAAGGGATCCCAACGGGTATTTTCGTCACACATCCCCTAGATGGGCGTCAGGTAGAAGTTTGGGTCGGCAATTATGTTTTGATGGCCTATGGAGAGGGCGCGGTTATGGGTGTCCCTGCCCACGATGAGCGAGATTTCTTATTTGCGAAGAAATACGGCATCGGCATCCAACAGGTCATCGAGGTTCCTGGAAAACAGTACTCTACCGATGCGTGGCGCGAATGGTATGTGGATAAAGGTTTGTGTGTTAACTCGGGTCCGTATGATGGTTTGAATTTTGATGAATCGGTAGAAGTTATTTCTAAAGAGCTATTGGCGCAGAATTTAGGCGAAAGACATACGCAATGGCGCCTTCGCGATTGGGGGATATCAAGGCAAAGGTATTGGGGAACCCCAATTCCAATAATTCATTGTGAGTCTTGCGGTGATGTGCCGGTTCCCGAGGCGGATCTTCCCGTCGTCTTGCCAGAAGACTGCGTTCCGGATGGGTCAGGAAACCCCTTGAATAAACGCTTGGACTTTTTATACTGCAAATGTCCGACCTGTGGGCAAGACGCACAAAGGGAAACCGATACTATGGATACGTTTGTGGATTCGTCATGGTATTTTTTGCGGTTTGCTAGCGCGGATGCAAGTAGCGGGATGGTGGATGAGCGGGTCAATTATTGGTTACCGGTTGACCAGTACATCGGTGGCATTGAGCACGCAATTCTGCATTTATTGTATTCACGATTCTGGACTAAAGTGATGCGCGACCTTGATGTCACCGAGATCAGTGAGCCGTTCTCAAACTTGTTGACGCAGGGCATGGTCCTAAACGAAATATTCTTTAGGACAGAAGATTCAGGTCGAGTCTCTTACTTCAATCCCCAAGATGTGGAACTAATATTTGATGACAGTGGCAAGCGAATAGGTCAGCAGTTAATCGGAGATGGCCAAATGGTGGAGGCTGGCGGTATTCGAACGATGTCGAAGTCAAAAAATAACGGTGTTGATCCGCAGTTACTCATTGATCGATATGGCGCCGATACGGCTCGATTTTTCATGATGTTCACATCTCCACCGGAGGATACGCTGGCTTGGAACGATGATGGGGTAGAAGGTGCTTATCGTTTTTTGAAGAGGCTTTGGCGGTTTGGTTATCAGTTTCAGGGATCTATCGCAGAGGGATTAACTTTGGGTGGATCTGTAGTTGAAACTGGAGAGGCGAGAGCCTTACGTCGAGATTTGCATGTTCTATTAAAGCAGGCTAACTTTGATTACCAACGAAAGCAATTTAATACGGTGGCTTCGGCAGGTATGAAAATGCTTAACACTCTTGAACGGATCGAAGACGCGCATTTGAATCAAGCTGAAAATGCGATTTTGCGTGCTGAGGGATTTTGCATCTTAATGAAAATCTTATTTCCTATAGTGCCTCATATTACAGAGTATCTATGGAATGAACTGAATTTTGAGGGGGACTTACAATATGCTTCGTGGCCACAAGTCGATGAAGCGGCGTTAGTTCGAGACGAGATAGAGCTTGTAGTCCAGGTTAATGGGAAACTGCGTAGCAAGATAACTGTTTCAGCATCTGCCTCGAAAGAGGAGGTTGAAGACATAGCGTTAGGGGATGAGTTGGTGCAGAATTATGTTCAGAGTCAAGCGATAAAAAAAATCGTACTCGTCCCAGGCCGATTAGTAAATATTGTTATTTAATCCGATTGTATCCAAAGTTAATGACTACAATTAGAATAAAACTGCTGTTATTACTCTTTGCTTTTGCGATAACGAGTTGCGGGTTTAAGCTTAAAGGTAGCTACGAGATTCCCTACCAGACGGTCCATGTACAGGCAGATGTGGATTCTCGAGTGGCTAGAGCGCTCAAGAAAAAGATAGAAAGAAAACATAAGGACATGCTTGTTGGCGCCGCGTCAGCAGCAGAGGTTGTAATCAGCGTTCTTGCAGAAAATTCGACTCGGACGATTTCGGTATTATCGAACTCAGGTAGAGTCGATGAGTATGAGTTAAGTTACTTGGTTCAGTTTAGAATCTACGCACCGCAAGATGCATCTAATGTGTTAGATAGCCAGGTCGTATTACATCGGAAAATAACTTATAGCGATCAAGATATTGCTGCGAAATCGAGTGAAGAGGGTTCTTTAATCGACGATATGGCAGCTGAAGCAGCGACGAGAATTATGGTTCAACTGTCCAAAGGTAGTATTTAGGTTTTGGGTGTCCTAGATGTGTTTTGGGCTGCACCCAAGTTTAATGTCCTCATTGCCATAAGGTAGCGTTAATGACGAGAGCATCGATTGGTGATGTGCACCCTCAACACATAATGTTTGATGAGCCTATTTTGCTCAAATGTGGTGAGACGTTACCGAAGTACCAGCTCACTTTTGAAACCTACGGCACGCTTAATGAGCAAAAAACAAATGCCGTTCTTGTGTGTCACGCTCTTAATGCCTCGCACCATGTGGCCGGGACCTATAATGGAGACAGAAATACTATAGGGTGGTGGGACAATTTGATTGGTCCCGGAAAACCGCTGGATACCAATCGTTTTTTTGTGATTGGAGTCAATAATCTAGGGGGTTGCCATGGGTCAACTGGCCCGTCGTCCATTAATCCTTTAACGACGGAACCTTGGGGCAGCACATTTCCTATGGTGACGGTAGAGGATTGGGTTGAGACACAGGCAAGGCTTGCGACAAAACTTGGCATAAAGACTTTAGCAGCAGTCATTGGTGGCAGTTTGGGAGGTATGCAAGCTCTGCAGTGGACAATTGATCAACCTACGCGACTAAAAAATGCCGTTATCGTGGCTGCTGCGCCGAAGCTGTCAGCGCAAAATATTGCATTTAATGAAGTTGCGCGACAAGCCATCACTTTGGACCCGGAGTTTTATGGCGGTGATTTTTATCAGCGACACGTCTTGCCGCGCAGTGGTTTGAAGATTGCTCGTATGATTGGGCACATTACGTATCTGTCAGACGATGCCATGGACGTTAAATTTGGGCGGAGCTTACGAGAAGATGTCTTGAAGTTTAACTTTGATACCGAGTTTCAAATTGAGTCTTATTTGAGACATCAAGGGGATAAATTCGCGGAGATCTTCGATGCCAATACCTATCTGCGTATTACCAAAGCGCTTGATTATTTTGATCCGGCTGCTAAATATTCTGGCAAACTCTCCGCAACTCTGAGTCACGCTCAAGCCAATTACTTAGTCATTTCGTTTACTTCTGATTGGCGATTCTCTCCAAAACGCTCTAGGGAGATTGTTGACGCACTGGTCGCGAATAAGTTGAACGTGTCCTATGCGGAAATTGATTTACCACATGGACATGATGCATTTTTAATGGATGAGCCGGTATACCACAGCTTGATTGGCGTTTATTTTGACCGGGTTTGGAAAGAGGGTAAGGATGAGTAGTTATAAAAAAGCCGGGCGCCAGGATCACCAAATCATTACTGAGATGATTCGAGATAGGTCGACCGTGCTCGATCTGGGTTGCGGCGATGGATCATTATTGGTACATCTTAAAAAAACAAGAAATGTAGCTGGGTATGGTGTGGAGAAAGATGACCGCAACGTACTCGCAAGTTTAAGCAATGGTATCAACGTCGTTCAATCTGACTTGGAGCAAGGGTTAGCGGGCTTTGGCGACGCGGCTTTTGATTACGTTGTCCTATCCTTGACATTGCAAGCTGTCCATCAAACTGAGGCTATTATTGATGAGATGCTACGTGTTGGTAGGCAGGTTATTGTGACCTTTCCTAATTTTGGATTTTGGCGTGTCCGCCTACAAATTTTCTTTGGGCAAGCGCCTGTGTCAAAGGAGCTACCTTATCAGTGGTACGACACGCCGAATATTCATGTCTTAACGATTAATGATTTTGAAAACTTTTGCTCAAGTCATAACGTTCGTATTCTCGATCGAGTCGTAATCAATGAAAGTAGCCAACCAATAGATGTCTTCCCTAATTTATTGGGAGCTCTCGCGATTTATCGATTCGATAAGGACAAAAAATGAAGCGACCGATTATTGATGGAACCTAGGATCGCCGGGCTAAAGAGATTTTCCTAATGAACCAAACCAGTATCAGGCTTGGCACGCCGATAAGGGCTGTTGTGATAAAGAAGTAGGTATACCCCCACTGCTCAACAAATACGCCAGACCAGCCCGCGATTGATTTCGGAAATAAAAACATTAACGAGCTAAATAGTGCGTACTGAGTCGCAGAATATTGAATATTTGTGAGGCTAGAGAGATAAGCAATGAATGCTGCACTCGCAATTCCAGCGCTGAAATTATCAGCGCTCACGGTCAGTGTTAGAGCGCCGATGGAGGGCTCGTTGACCGAAATCCATGCAAACAGTAGGTTCGTTAGGCTACTTAGAGCCGCGCCGATAAGAAGGATTTTGAAGATGCCGAGGTGCTTGATGAGTGACCCGCCAACGAGAGCTCCTAAAATAGTCATGATGACGCCAAATATTTTTGAAATCATCGCAATCTCTTGCTTAGAAAAGCCCATGTCAAGATAGAAGGGATTAGACATTACGCCCATGACAATATCCGAGATTCTGTAAAGACTAATCATGGCAAGCAATAAAATAGCCTGAAGCCGATAGTGTCGAATAAAATCTAAAAAAGGCATGATCGCTGCATTTTTTAGCCAGTTCATCAACCGCTGAATTCTCGATTGCGTGTTGAGACCCTGAGTTTGACCATAATCCTGCACCACTGGTTCTGGAGACAGCATCGTAGTTGTAATGCCAACCAACATGAGTGCTGACATGAATATGTATGCGTACATCCAAGGCTCTGGTTCGTATAAGTTTTCCGTATGGTCAAACCATGATGCTAAAAGTAGGGTGCCTGCCGAAGATGTAATCATGGCGATTCGGTATCCTATTTGATATGTCGCTGCCATGGCTCCTTGTTCCTCAATGAGCCCTGACTCAATACGGAACGCATCCAGCGCGATATCCTGAGATGCTGACGCGAATGCAGTTAGGATGGCAAATCCGATTAGAACAGATAGCCCTTGTGCGGGATCTGTCGTAGCAATCCCGATGAGGCTAATGCCCACCATAATTTGTGATAGCAAAAGCCACGCCCTTCTCCTGCCCAGCTTTGTGGTGAGCACCGGGATTGGCATTTGGTCTACTAGAGGAGACCAGGCCCATTTAAAGGCATATACCAAACCTATCCACGAAAAAAAACCAATGGTTGAGAGCTCATGCCCAGCCTCTCTGAGCCAAAAAGAAAGCGTTCCAAAGATTAGAAGTAGTGGTAGCCCAGCCGAGAAGCCCAGAAACAGCATGCGTAACACGTTAGTCTGCATATAAATTGCGAAGAAGGTGTTAAGACGCATTTTCATTAGGTTCTTGGGGGCCTAGTGTAAATTTCTCGCGGTTAAATAATAAAGTCGTAGTCAATCGTTAAGGGAGCGTGATCACTGAACCGTGCTGCTTTGTAAATTTCTCCCCTTTTGGCTGTGTTTGCAATACCAGGAGAACATAATTGGTAGTCAATACGCCAACCCACGTTGTTTGACCAAGCTTGGCCTCGGTTTGACCACCACGTGTATTGATGTGGATCGGCATTCAATTGCCTAAAGACGTCAACATATCCTAGCTTATTGAGCACGCCGTCAAACCACTCCCTCTCCTCAGGCAGAAAGCCTGATTTTTTTTGATTCGGCTTCCAGTTCTTTAGATCGATTTCCTTGTGTGCCACGTTCCAATCCCCACAGATAACGACGTCTCTTCCGCTCTGAATCAACACATGTAAAGGCTCTATAAATCGTTCCTGAAAGCTAAATTTGATGCGCAGCCGTTCTTCTGAACTTGATCCCGATGGCACATAAACGGAAACTACAGAAAGATTGTTAAACCGCGCTTCGATATACCTGCCCTCAGCATCAATATCCTCGAAGCCAAGTCCTTTTATCATATCGTCAGGCTCTCGTTTAGAATAGATACCGACACCGCTGTAGCCTGGCCGCTCTGCGCAATGAAAAAAGCTATGATAATCGGTAATATGCCTTATGTCGTTATCGAGATCTTTTTCTTGAATCTTAAGCTCTTGAAGACAGAATATGTCTGCATTAGATTGTGCCATCCATTTGGGGAGACCTTTTTTAACAGCAGAGCGGATACCATTTAAATTTAATGAAACAATTCTTAACATGACAGCGCAAATTTTCTCCAAAGTAGCGTTTATCGAATTTACACTTAAAGCTAATGCTTTGCGTTTTGGTGACTTTACAACCAAGGCAGGACGACAGTCGCCTTATTTTTTTAATACTGGATTATTTACTGATGGGGATACAATTGCGAAATTAGGTCGATTTTATGCCCAAGCGATTCTTAATGCGAATATTGAGTTTGATATGCTTTATGGGCCAGCCTATAAAGGCATTACCCTATCGGCTTCGACCGCGATAGCTATGTCTGCGTTTAATAGAAACATACCGTTCGCGTTCAATCGTAAGGAAGTTAAAGATCATGGTGAGGGGGGCTTAACCATTGGTGCGCCAGTTTCCGGTAAGGTCCTTATTGTTGATGATGTTATCTCAGCAGGAACCTCAGTGCGCGAGTCAATTGAGGTGATTGAGTCCATGGGAGCATCGCCATGCGGAATCGTGGTTTCTTTAGATCGCCAAGAGCGTGGGACGGGAGCCGAATCGGCTATTCAACAAATTCAACGAGATTTTGATTTGCCAGTAATCAGCTTGTTTTGTTTAGATGATCTCGTTCACTACTTATCACAAAAACCCGAGATGGCTGATGATCTAAGTCGAGTTTGCAGGTATCGAGAAGAATATGGAGCGGCTCAGATTAAGCTAACTTAGCTCTCAAAATTTCGTTAACCTGCGTTGGGTTTGCTTTTCCTTTTGTTAATTTCATCACTTGGCCTACGAGTGAATTGAGCGCTTTTTCTTTTCCGGCTCTAAAGTCATCGACCTGTTGCGGGTTTTGTACGATGACTTGGTCGATATAAGATTCAATTTTTCCTGAGTCCGACATTTGCGTGAAGCCTCTTCTCTTAATAATGTTGTCGACCGATAATGCCCCGGTCCACAGCTCCTCGAACACCAGTCGAGCCAGTTTCGTAGACAGGGTGTTATCAAGGATGCGTTTGATCAAGGTCGACAGTCTCGATGGAGAAACAGGACACTCTGAGAAGTCTTTCTGCGCGCGATTAAGCGAGGCAGCTATTTCGCCATTCATCCAGTTGGCAATCAGTTTAGCGGCGGTTTTGCAAGTCTTCTCATCAAATTCGGCGAGCGCGGACTCAAAATAAGAAGCCGCCTCTAGGGTAGATACCAGGGAGGCAACATCAGGCCCATTGAGTTCTAATTCGTTTTGATAGCGCTCGGCCTTTGATTTAGGAAGTTCGGGCAGCGAGGATCGCACGGCCACTAACCAGTCATCATCAACGATCAATGGCAGTAAGTCTGGGTCAGGGAAGTAGCGGTAATCGTGCGCATCTTCTTTAGTGCGCATTAATCGTGTCTCACCACTGTCAGGATCAAAAAGTATGGTTGCCTGAACGATCGGTAGGCCATCTTCAATTTGCTCAATCTGCCAACGCGCTTCGTACTCAATAGCCTGTTGAAGAAATCGGAAAGAGTTTAGATTTTTAATTTCTCTGCGGGTACCAAGGGCGGTATCCCCCTTCCTTCGAACAGATACGTTGGCGTCACATCGGAAGTTCCCTTCTTGCATATTGCCATCACAAATACCTATCCATCGCACAAGTGCATGGAGTGTTTTGGCGTATTCTACCGCTTCGCTTGACGAGCGCATCTCGGGTTCGGACACGATTTCCAAAAGCGGGGTGCCGGCCCGGTTCAGATCGATTCCGCTCCTATCTACAAAATCTTCATGAAGTGATTTTCCCGCGTCCTCTTCAAGATGTGCACGAGTTAAGTTAACTATCTTTTCAACATCGCCCACCCGAAATTTTAACGAGCCCCCTTCGACAATGGGTATTTCAAATTGACTGATTTGGTAGCCCTTAGGCAGATCCGGGTAAAAATAATTTTTCCTGGCAAATATGGACCGTTGGTTGATGGTCGCTTGAGTGGCGATACCGAAGCGCAGAGCTTTTTCAACAGCCTCTTTATTGAGTACGGGCAAAACCCCGGGAAGAGCGAGATCAACCTCACAAGCATGGGCGTTTGGCGCCGCACCGAAATCTGTGGATGCTCCCGAGAAGATCTTTGACTTAGTGGACAATTGAACGTGAGTTTCAATCCCGATGACAGTTTCCCATTCCATAAGTTTACGTAGTAGTTGAAGGTGGTTTTTTAAGGTGCCAGTCGGTGACGCGTTGGTACTGGTGCGCAGCTGCGAGCATTTTTGCTTCGTTGAAGTAATTACCAATAAGCTGTAGGCCAATTGGCAAATTGGTTTGATCGAAGCCACATGGAATCGACATCGCAGGTAAGCCCGCCAAATTAGCGGCAATTGTAAACGTATCCGATAGGTACATTTGCACGGGATCTGATACTTTTTCTCCAATTTTAAATGCTGTGCTCGGAGTCGTTGGAGACATGATGAGGTCACACGTTCGAAATGCGCGCATGAAATCTTGAGATATTAACCTTCGGATTTTCTGCGCTTTGATGTAGTACGCGTCATAGTAACCATGCGAAAGTACGTATGTCCCAATGAGAATTCGTCTTTTAACTTCAGCGCCAAAACCTTGAGCTCGAGTTTTGGCGTACATATCGTTTAAGTCACTGTATTCGGGGGCTCGGTATCCGTAACGCACGCCGTCAAAGCGAGATAAGTTGCTAGAAGCTTCTGCTGGGGCTATGACATAGTAGGCCGCAACGGATAGGGGGCTCGTAGGCAGATCAACGTCAACGAGTGTTGCGCCAAGTTTTTGATATTCTTGCAGCGCCTGTTCAATGCTTTTTTGGATGTCAGGGGCTATGTGGTCACTAAAATATTCTTTAGGAATGCCAATCCTTAAGCGTGCGATGGAGTCGTTGATGGAGCTCGCGTAATCAACAGGTTTGTTTTGTAGGCTTGTACTGTCTTTGGCGTCAAAATCTACCATCGCTTCTAGCAAGATCGCGAGGTCTTCAGCGGACTTGGCCATGGGGCCACCTTGGTCCAGGCTGGAGGCGAAAGCAATCATGCCATAACGGGAAACAAGTCCATAGGTCGGCTTGAGACCAGATATGCCGCAAAGCGCAGCGGGTTGTCTAATAGACCCACCAGTATCTGTGCCGGTGGCTGCCGGGGTCATGCCCGCGGCAATGGCCGCGGCCGATCCACCAGAACTGCCCCCGGGTACTCTACTGAGATCCCATGGATTTTTGACTACTCCAAACCAAGACGTTTCGTTGGACGATCCCATTGCAAATTCGTCCATGTTTGTTTTGCCTTGAATGACTGCGCCGTAATCATTGAAGCGTTTGATGACATGTGCGTCATAAGGAGATCGAAAATTTTCAAGCATTTTCGACCCGCAGGTCGTGATCCAATCTTTCGCACACCAGATGTCTTTGTGGGAGATGGGTATTCCGGTGAGCGGAGTGGGCTTGCCCTTTAAAAGTGTCTCATCAGCCGCCTTTGCTTGAGCAAGGGTTTGTTCTTCGTCAAAGGTAATATACGCATTGATTGCACCATTCAGTGATTTGCTACGATCTAAGAACGCTTGCGTTAATTCGATGCTGGAGAATTCCCTGCGACGCAGCGCGTCACCCAGTTCTTTAACAGTTTTATCAAACATCATTAATCAATGACTTTAGGAACGAGGAATAGTCCTCTTTCAACCGCTGGCGCATTGGCTTGAAGCGCTTCGCGTTGGTCTTTTTCGGTGACGACATCGTCTCTGAGTCGGGTAGAGATATCTTGCGCGTGAGCCATAGGTTCGACACCCTCGGTGTCAACTTTTTCCATCTCTTCAATGAGGGTAAAGACCTTTTTGAGTGGATCTAGCGCATTCTCTGCCTCTTGGTCCGTAACTTCAATTCGAGCGAGCGCGGCAGCCTTTTTGACGTCTTGTTTGCTGAGGGACATGTTTGGTTCGCAGTTGCGTTTAGCCACCAAAGTTCAAAGTCATATGTGCTGTGTCTCACTTTAAAGGAGAGGCCACACACTTTTTGAACGACTCTAGATGGTTAGTTAAAAGTTTTTTCGCCTTGGATAAAGCATTAGGTTATCATAGTTCTACAACCTTTTACTCTATCCAAATAGACGCGCAGGAGCACACCATGTTTGGGCTGTTTAGTAATTTTTTCTCAAATGATATCGCCATTGATTTAGGTACGGCGAATACCCTCATTTACGTTCGCGGGAAAGGAATCGTATTAGACGAGCCTTCCGTGGTTGCGATTCGGCATGAAGCAAGGGGTGGCGGAATGAAGACCATTCGGGCGGTTGGCAATGAGGCAAAATTAATGCTTGGAAGAACGCCAGGTAACATTACCGCGATTCGCCCCATGAAGGATGGAGTCATTGCCGACTTTATCGTCACAGAACAGATGTTGAGGCACTTCATAAAAAAAGTACATGACACGAGGTTTTTTGCTCCGAGCCCAAGAATCGTCATCTGCGTGCCTTGTGGCTCCACTCAAGTAGAGCGTCGGGCCATAAGAGAGTCAGCTTTTGGTGCCGGTGCGCGTAGGGTGGAATTGATCGAGGAGCCTATGGCTGCCGCTATCGGTGCTGGGCTTCAAGTTGACGAAGCTACAGGCTCTATGGTCGTCGACGTTGGGGGAGGCACGACGGAGGTTGGAGTGGTTTCCCTCGGGGGCATGGTGTACTCAGGGTCTGTTAGGACCGGGGGGGATAAGTTTGATGAAGCGATTATTAATTACGTTCGTCGTAACTATGGGATGCTAATTGGTGAGGCAACGGCGGAAGATCTGAAGAAAGATATTGGTTTAGCATTTCCAGGTGGAGAAATTCGCGAAAAAGAAATACGAGGTAGAAACTTGGCTGAAGGCATTCCTCGAAGTTTCAAGATTACGAGTACAGAGGTCGTTGAAGCCTTGGCAGACCCATTAAACAGCATTGTGTCGGCAGTCAAAAATGCACTTGAGCAAACGCCCCCTGAGTTGGGCGGTGATATTGCCGACCGAGGTATGGTCTTGACTGGAGGGGGTGCTCTGTTGCGAGATCTTGATCGTTTGTTGATGGTGGAGACGGGGTTGCCTGTTGTGATTAGTGAAAATCCTTTGACCTGTGTTGTGCGAGGGTCCGGTATAGCGCTCGAAAAGCTTGATGATCGATTTACGGGTATTTTCGCTAGTGAATAAGGCGTTCTGGATATTGGACTACGCCACGCCGAGGTTTGGTTAATTAGCTGGAGTTCCGCTTTAGGGCATGCCTTTAGCAACCGATACCGTGGTGCGCAGCAAGGTGCAGTTTTATGCCAAAGTACTGGTATATCTCGTGCTCGCAGTTTGTTTGATGTTTTTTGACTTAAAAAAACAAGCTTTCTCGCCAATTAAGGAAAGAATTTCTCACGGTGCATATGTGGTCGTTGAGACGCTATCACCGTCGAACGAGTGGGTTGAGCAGGTTGGTGCCTATTTACTCTCCAAGCGCACGCTGACGCAGGAAAATGAAGCGTATAAGCAAGATCAATTGCTCAAAGATGCGCAATTGCAGCGTCTAGCTTCAGTTGAGCGCCGGGTTGAGGAACTGCAGGCACTGCTTGGTTTGCATCAGCGTAGCGCCTCCTCGTTGCATGCAGTAACTGTGATTACCGCTACCGATTCTCCTTACGAACATACGCTCAAGGTCCGATTTGCTGCTGCTGCTCCTGTTGACGCTGGGGATTACATCATTGACGCTGAGGGGCTCGTTGGGCAGGTGCTTAGTGTCGAGGGAGTTATCGCTGTGATTCGTTTGATTTCTGATCAACGGGCGAGCGTGCATGTGCAAATTCTTAGGACGGGGTTTAGGGGGGTTGTCTTTGGCAGAGGTGTACATGGGGGGTTAGAGCTAAAATTTGTTCCGGAAGAGGCCGATATAAAGGTTGGTGACGTCTTGGTGACCTCTGGGCTGGGAGGGCGGCACCCCTTTGGCATTCCAGTTGGCACGGTGGGTTCTATTGAGACGGGAGAAATGTCCAATTTTGCTAGGATCTTATTGGAGCCTTCAGCCAATCTGAATGCAAATGAGGATTTTCTTGTTCTGACTGGATCTGCTGTAGATGATTTGTTTGTTCCTGATAAACAAGAGTGAAGTCTTAATAATAATCGAAATAAATGCCAGTTTTACTACATACGGTGTCAAATAAAAAAATAGGGTGGTCAATCGTTCTAGGATTGTTTTTGTCCAGCGTTGGGCTGCCAGGTTTATCTCAGTCGATTGCTCCAGATGTTTTGGCGTTGATCATTCTCTATTGGGCGACGATCGGGGTTGGTATCACGCCTAAAATGAGTACTGTCTTTCTATTGGGTTTGATTGTTGATGTTGCAGCGGGCGGAGTAATCGGAATACATTCGTTAAAGTATCTATTGATACTTGCGGTAGCCATGCAGTTAGGCAATCGTTTTCAGATGAGTACCGGACAAAAAAAAATAGCGCTCATCGTTGCGATGTTCTTGGTGCTGGAGATCATAGTAGGTGGGGTGGTGTTGATATTCATAAGAGTACCAATGGATATCAAAAGTATTATCGTGGCTGCTATGTGGGGGTTGACATGGCCTATTGTAGTAGTAGTCCTTGAAAAGAATTATTCGCGCATCGGCGTGAAGTAGGCTGATGTCGTGTGTCGTGATTCACAAAAAAGAGTCTAACTGTGCGAGCTCATCGATATAGAAATTCATCATCTGTATTAGATGAGTTTAAATTCCGGATTCGGGGGAGCATTATCGCAATGTTGATCATGTCAGCATTGTTATTGGGTAGATTATTTTATCTCCAGATTGTGAATACTGAGTACTATCAGGTTAGGGCTGAAAACAATCGCATCAATGCAACGCCGATTTTGCCCAACCGCGGACTGATCTACGATAGCAAAGGTAAGGTACTCGCAAAAAACTATTCGTCGTATGCACTTGAATTGTTGCTGCGTGATAATGATGACCCTTACAAGGTTATAAATCGCCTAGCTGACCTGATCGTAATTACTCGTGAAGATTTTAGGCGTATCGAGGATGCCTTGAGCGCCACCAGTCGATTCTCCAATATTGTCATCCGAGACGATCTTAGCGAGGGAGAAGTCGCACTATTTACGTCTTATGCGTATCTATTTCCAGAGATTCAATTGAGCGCTCAGCTGTATAGAGAGTATCCCTATGGTGAAATGACTTCACATTTGTTGGGTCACGTCACGCGTGTGAGTGAAGCAGACCTGCAAATGTTGGAGCAAAAGGGACTGAAGACGGCCTATACTAATTCCGACTGGATTGGGAAGCTCGGCATCGAGGCTTTTTATGAAAACACCTTAAGAGGGCAGTTAGGGCTCAACTATGTTGAAGTGGATTCGAGGGGTACTGAGCTACGTCTTCTCGAACGCCAGAATCCAATCAGTGGAAAGAGCATAGTTTTAAGCATTGATATTGCGCTACAGCGAGTGGCATATGAGGCATTCGCTGACCAAAATGGCGCTTTAATTGCGCTAGACCCGAATGATGGGAGTGTCTTAGCCTTTGTATCCAAACCCGGATATGACCCGAGCTATTTTGTAAGAGGATTTGATACCACGACGTGGCAGCAGATTCTAGATTCGATTGATCGACCTCTAGTCAATCGAGTGAGTAGCGGCGTTTATCCGCCTGCATCTACGCTTAAACCTTTTTTAGCTTTGGCTGGCTTGGAGGAGAACATACGGACACCTACTTGGTCGATGTGGGACCCAGGATATTATTCTCTTCGTGGTAGCAACTATAAGTTTAGAGATTGGCAAGCAGGGGGACATGGGCAGGTAAACCTCCATAAGGCGATTGTTGAGTCCGTTGATACGTATTTTTATAAGTTAGCTGACGATTTAGGGATTGACATGATTCACCAGTACTTAACGAGGTTTGGTTTCGGGGCTAAAACGGGTATTGATTTACCTAGTGAATCGAATGGCATAGCCCCTTCGCGAGATTGGAAACAACGACGCTTTGGAACGCCCTGGTATCCCGGAGACACGATATCAGTGGGCATTGGTCAAGGATACAATTTGGTTACACCATTACAATTGGCTGTTGCAACGGCGGGGATTGCCAACGGCCACTCCTTGATTCAACCGATGCTATTCAAAACCGAATTGAATACAAATCACAGGCAAGATGCGCGCATGATAAGCCTTGCGCGCGCGAGACCTTTAAATATGTCGTCGCAACACGTCAAGGTGCTGAGAAAGGCTATGGAGGACGTGATGAGGCCAGGCGGGACGGCAGGTAACGCTGCGGCTGGGGCCACCTACACGATGGCGGGCAAAACGGGAACTGCACAGGTTTTTGGCCTCAAGGGTGCAGATTATGATGAAAGTAATATTAAAAAAAAGTTGCGAGACCACGCCCTATTTATCGGATATGCCCCTGCAGAAATTCCGAAAATCGCGTTGGCCGTCGTAGTGGAAAATGGGGGGCACGGCGGTAGTGTGGCCGCGCCGATTGCAAGAAAAGTTTTTGATGCGTACTTTAAATCTCAGCCATGACTTTGTTTGATGGTGCAGACGAGAGGGTTATGGATATTCTCCCGCGGATAAAGACTGGAATTACTAAGACGCTTGCTGGCCCGTTTTTGGTACTCATACTGGCGTTATGCGTTATGAGTTTAGGCGTGCTCTACAGCTCATCTCAAGGGGATGTCGTTAGAGTCATTACGCAGGCGAAGCACTTTGCCATCGCTTTAGTGCTGATGTGGGTGGTGGCGAAGATGCCGCTTGAATATCTTAGTCGAATGGCTTTGCCACTTTATCTTTTGGCATTAATCTTATTGATTTTGACTGCTCTCATTGGCGACGAATCCAAAGGCGCCCAGCGGTGGCTCGATCTCAAAGCTATACGCATTCAGCCTTCAGAGCTAATGAAAATCGCACTACCTTTAATGCTCGCTTGGTATTTTGATCGATATGAATGCATACTCAGGCCGACTAATTATCTCGTAGCAGCTTTGTTGTTACTTGTACCCGTCGCGCTGATTTTGAGACAACCTGATTTAGGGACCGCTATACTGGTTTTTTCTTCTGGTTTTTTCGTCTTATTTTTTGCTGGGATGTCTATTCGAATTTTTGCGTTTATTGCGACACTTGCTGTTTTAGTGATGCCTCTTGCTTGGGGATTGCTGCATGCTTACCAGCAAAAAAGAATTCTTATGTTATTTAATCCATCGGCGGATCCACTTGGTGCAGGATACCATACCATTCAATCAACAATTGCGATTGGATCGGGTGGTTTTTGGGGTAAAGGATGGACGGATGGCACGCAATCACAATTAAATTTCCTGCCAGAAGGCACTACGGATTTTATTTTCGCGGTGCTTGGTGAGGAGTTTGGGTTTGTGGGCGTATTACTTATTTTTGTAGTGTATGCGCTGCTGATTTGGCAGGGGTTAAGAATAGCGACCCAAGCGCCTAGCCTTTTTGCCCGCTTGGCGGCAATTTCCATCACGATGACCTTTTTTATTTATGCTTTTGTAAACGTTGGTATGGTGATTGGGTTGCTGCCAATTGTCGGGGTGCCATTACCCTTAATGTCTTTCGGCGGATCTTCCGCAGCTACGGTTTTGCTTGGTATGGGCGTATTGATGAACTTCCGTGCAAACCGTCGTCTCGTGCAAACGTGAGGTCAGCATTATGTCTCCTGGGCACATTGAGCACTCCCGCTTTTTATGTAATTTGGAAAAGGCTTGTAAATGAATACTTTGATCTGTGGTTCTATTGCGTATGACTCTATTATGCTTTTTGAAGATCGGTTTAAAAACCATATTATTTCCGATCAGATTCATAATCTGAATGTTGCCTTTCTTGTGCCGTATATGCGGCGAGAGTTTGGTGGATGTGCGGGAAACATTGCTTATACTTTACATCTGTTAGGAGGCAAACCAGTCGTGATGGCAACGGTCGGTGAAGACCATAAGCCTTACACTGACCGTATGATGCAAATTGGGTTGTCAACGGATCGCGTGACGGTGATCCCAGATGTATTTACCGCGCAGGCATTCATCACGACTGATTTAGATGACAATCAAATTACAAGTTTTCATCCTGGCGCGATGAGTCTTTCTCATCAGAACCACATAGCTGATGTAGATCAAGTGAGTTTAGGCATTGTCGCGCCAGATGGTCGCGATGGCATGATTCAGCATGCGAGAGAGTTTTATGAGGCAGGGATACCTTTTGTTTTTGATCCGGGGCAGGGGTTGCCAATGTTTAATCGCGAGGAGTTGTTACACTTTGTGACTTTGGCAGATTACGCTGCAATGAATGATTATGAAGCGAAAATGCTAGAAGAAAAAACCGGACGGACGCTTCCAGAGATTGCTGGGGATTTAAAGGCCTTGATCGTTACACGAGGAGGCGGTGGATCTACCATTTACGTAGATGGCGAGGTTTTAGATATCCCGCTAGTTGCTGCAAAAGAAGTTGTCGATCCTACAGGTTGTGGCGATTCGTATAGAGCCGGACTTTTATATGGCATTCAAGAGGGCTTAGACTGGGGGACTACAGGGCGGCTTGCATCGCTACTAGGCGCGATTAAAATTGAAAGTCGTGGGCCACAAAACCATCAGTTTGATCGTACGCTCATCGAGATTAAGTTTAAGGAGTCGTTTGGCCGTTCGCTTGGATGGTGAGCTATTAATCCTGATTGATTACCTGGGTGACTTCTTGGGTTTCAAGGCAGTACGCAGTTAGCGGTCCACCCCAAATACATCCTGAGTCTATTGAGACTAAATTAGGATTTATATGCAGCCCGAGTGCGGACCAATGACCACAAATTAGCGTGACATCTCGAGGTCTTTTGGTTGGCAGGTCAAACCAAGGCGTATGGTTTTGCGGTATGTTTTGGTAATCTCCCTTGTAAGAGAAGTCCATCCCACCCGTTGCATCAAGCACTCTCATGCGCGTGAATGCGTTAAGGATGACGCGATAGCGCTCCCACCCTTCCAAATCCTCAGACCAGTGCTGTGGTTTTCCGCCCCGCATATTTTTTAAGAGTTCTGGATGCACATCACTCTTTAATAGGGCCTCGACTTCTGATGAGAGCGCTTGAGCCATAGCGAAATCCCATGAGGGGACAAGGCCTGCATGAACAAGTGCATAACGACCATCCTTAAAAAAAAGTGGTTGTTGGCGTAGCCAAAAAAGTAATTCTTGTTTATCAGGGGCGTTTAAAACGTCGTCTATTGTGTCGTCAGCCCTTAACGACTCGACGCCACTGGCTACAGCCAGTAGATGAAGGTCGTGATTCCCCAGAACCATTTGAACGGACGTCTTAATGTTATGGAGGTATCTGAGTACTGTTAACGAATCTGGGCCTCGATTGACGAGGTCTCCGACAAGCCAGAGCCGGTCCCCATCTGCGTTAAAGTTAAGCGTTTTCAGCAGTGTTAAGAACGTCTTGGCGCAACCTTGAATGTCACCAATTGCGTAGGTCGCCATACCTCAATTAACGTGCCGCTACCGGTAGCATAAATTTTTTGAATTGTGATCTATGAGAGGTATGAATGTTATTTGACCTTGGACAACATGAAATCTACGGCGGCTCGAATGTCGTCGTTTGAAGCATTAGTCGCCCCGCCTCTAGCAGGCATCATATTCTTACCATTGATAACGCTTTTGGAGAGGGTATCGTTCCCAAGCCTTATGCGTTCAGACCAAGCTGTTTTATCTCCTGTTTTAGGCGCACCGGCAATCCCTGCAGAGTGGCATGCCTGACACACGGTATTGTATAGAGTCTCTCCAGGATCTAGTGTTACTGCAACGCTTTTTGAATTCGATTCAACTGGTACTTTGTTCGAGCCGTTAGCGTTGAGTGGATCCATTCGTTTGGCGATTGCTTGCGCACTCATCGTAGAACTATTTGGATCGACTTTGATGCCTGCTGTGATAAATTGGACTATAAGTAAAATAATGGTTAGTGGCACGGCAAAGGCGAGGACGACAACGGTAATGAGTTGTTTTGGGGTGCGAATCAAGAGGGAGCTCCTATATCAAGTGTGTTGAAGCTGAACTAACGCGAGTCAGCTGGCCCGCGTCGTTTGCATTATTTGGCGACTTACAAATTATAAGCCAAATTCTTTTTGAGCTCTCTAAGTGCGTGTATGTTGTTACTGCTCAAAAATTGATTTAGATAATATAAAAATATTCGAAAGCGGCGCGCTCGACGGAGGCAAGGCATGGAAGCAGTATCTTTAGTTGGTTTATTCGTAAGTAGTTTGCTGTCAGCTAGTGTGTTGCCTGGTAGTTCCGAAATTATCTTTGTGACCATGATCCTTAATGAGGCTGCTCCGGCTTGGACTGTGCTTTGGGTCGCGACGATTGGGAACACGCTCGGCGGGATAGCGACGTTCATCTTAGGCCGGTTTATCCCGAAGCATAAGCCGCCCAGCGAGAAGGTGTTCGCATGGGTTCAGCGTTGGGGCGGCTTATCTCTTTTGATTTCTTGGGTACCGTTTGTAGGAGATGTCGTCTGCATTGCAGCAGGGTGGCTTAGAACGCACTTTGTCTTATCGGTTTCTTGTATTGCCTTAGGAAAATTCTTTAGATATTGGGTACTGATGGTTGGTCTAACCTAGGAACATACATACAGTGTACTGCTGGGATAAGTCTCAGAATGAGAAGGGGAAAATGTTGATGATAATAAAACAAAATGTTTCGTTGGCACGCTGCGTACGACAGCGTCTGAATTCTCGGAAGGTTTGAGTATGGGCCTTAGCATAGCCTCAGATTGTGTCTTGTGCTTGCCCGATCAAGAGCAGGTCATATGGTGGAACGATTTTGCGCGAGTGATCGCTGTCCGTGATGAGGGGTACCCGATTTTTTGTCGTGTGATTACGAATCGGCATTGGGTAGAGTTTTCTGATTTGTCGTCAACTGATCGAATAAAAATTATGCATGTTGTTTATGTTGTTGAAAGAACACTGCGTACGCTATTGAATCCGACGAAAGTCAATATTGCGTCTTTTGGAAACCTGGTTCCACATCTTCATTGGCATGTGATTCCTCGTTTCGAGAGTGATCCCCATTATCCCAATCCTATTTGGGGCGCGCAAACTGAAGGCCAACCAGTATTTCCGCCGGAAGGTTTTTGGGAGCAATTTCGTGATTCAATTAAAGAACAGCTAGCAGCTTGACAGCTGTTAGCGTATCAGACGGCTGGTTCCTGTTGGGGCACAATTTTTTTACTTGAGAAATGGATTGAAAATTCACTGCCTTGACCGGGTTGACTGGTGATTTTCAGTCGTGCCTCATGACGATTGAGAACATGTTTCACAATGGCTAAGCCAAGACCGGTGCCTCCGGTCTCTCGGGATCGGCCTTTATCAACGCGGTAGAAACGTTCCGTGAGGCGGGCTATATGATCCGCGGCAATTCCTACGCCTTGGTCTTGACAGGAAAAAACGGGCTCGTCACGGACTAGACCCCATCTGATGCTGATTGTACCCCCGGCCGGCGAATACCGAACTGCGTTACTGACCAAATTAGATAGCGCACTTCGGATTTCATCTTCTGCGCCTAGAATTTTCAAGTCAGAAGCCGCCTGAATGTCAATGATATGTTTTTTATTTGATAGTGTCCGCCCTTCGGCCGCAACTTCGTGAGCTAGTTTTGATACGTCGACGACCTCTTCTTGTGCGGCGTTGGAGGTCTCTAGTCGAGACAGGGCCAGCAGGTCGGTAATCAGACGATTCATACGACGACTTTGGTCGGACATTAATTCGATTCCGCGCGCTAAAAGCTCTGGGTTATCGGCGGGATCATCTTCGAATGTTTCAAGAAAACCTTGTATTACAGTGAGTGGTGTGCGTAGCTCATGGGAGATGTTGGCTACAAAGTCACGTCGTGTGGTTTCTATTTGCTCTTGTTCAGTAATATCTTGCGCTAATAAGAGCCCTTGTTCATGACCAAACGGAATCATTTGTATGGAGATAAGGCGATCTATACCTGTTCGAGGCAATCGAAGATTCAGTGTGGTCTCTACGTCAGGACCGCTCATAAAAGTTCGAAAAGCAGGTTGTCTGAGTAAGTAGTCAATTTGAACGCCGCGGTCACGGTTTAGTTTTAATTGAAAGTACTCTTCTGCTCTTGTGTTGCACCATTCAATTTGACTTGCTTTATTTAACAAAATGACTGCATCGGGTAAGGCTCGAGCGGCTTGTTCAAATCGATCGAGTGCGTGACTCAATGCAGCCTCTGATGCTTGTTGGCGTTTCTGAATTTTGATCAAACCTTTGAATACTCTATCCCAGCGAGATGTTACGGCTGGAGGTGACCCTGGTTCAGGTGAGTTAATCCATGATTCAAAAGAAGAAATGATTTGTCGTTCCGACCACAAGGCAATAAATAGCCAAATACACAGTGTAATTAGGCCGAAAGTCGTATCCCAGACCAGCGCAACAAACCCAGCGACAATCGCTGGGAATATAAGTGTTAAAAGAGCGGTGATCCAGTGTCGCAAGAGTGCGGTGTACCCATTCGTGTGGCGTTATGCCGCATGGTAACAAATTCGAAACGGTAGGGTTTATGGTTTTGAAAAACGATATCCAGCACCTCTAACGGTTTGGATGTAATCGTCGTGGCCCGAGCGTTCTAGCGTTTGCCTCAACCTGCGAATGTGAACATCCACAGTGCGGTCCTCTACAAAAACGTGATCACCCCAGACTTGGTCAAGAAGTTGAGCGCGCGTATAAACCCGTTCAGGATGCGTCATAAAAAAATGCAGTAACCGAAATTCTGAGGGCCCCATGTGAACAGTTTCTCCGTAGAGGGAGACACGATGCTGGGCGGGGTCGACTCGAAGTCCATTAGTTTCTACAATGTCGTCGGTCAGTTGTGGCGCGCGCCGGCGCAAAACGGCTTTTATCCGGGCCAAGAGTTCTTTCGGTGAGAATGGTTTTGTGACATAGTCGTCGGCTCCCGTATCAAGACCAGCTAGTTTGTCTGCCTCATCTGCTTTAGCAGTGAGCATGATTACGGGTATGGATTGGGTGCGTTTAGTGGACCTTAGTCGTTTAATGAGCTCTATGCCGCTGGCCCCCGGGAGCATCCAGTCGATGATTGCGAGGTCTGGGAGTGCATGGTCAATTAAGCGGATTGCATCCTCCACCGAGCCGGCACAGATTGTTTGATGACCGTTTCGTTTTAGTGTGAGGTCGATCAGCTCCGCAATAGCTGGCTCGTCTTCTACGACAAGAATGGTACTTGACATTCAATTGTTCGCTATAGTTGATTGTAAACGCAAATATATTATGACTATCTTGTTACAGAATTATTACAGCTAAGAGGTTCGTTTGTATACTAAGTCTTCAACTACTCAGTTAATTCCCACTGATATCGTGCACCACCAAAAAACTCGTTCACTTGAGATTACGTTTAGTAATGGTGACCAATTCATACTGACTTGTGAGTATTTAAGGGTTTTTTCCCCTTCGGCAGAGGTGCGTGGTCATGGCCCAGGACAAGAGGTACTGCAAGTTGGAAAAAAGAACGTCAATATTCAGCATATCGAACCGGTAGGGCATTACGCTCTAAAATTGACCTTTACCGATGGTCATGATACGGGTATTTTTTCTTGGGATTATTTATGGTCTTTAGGAAATAATTTTGAAAAAAACTGGTCGGACTATCTTGAGCGACTCCAGAAAAATGTAGCTTCGCGTGATTAACCCTTAAGACGACAGCATGGATTCAATAAAAAGCGAACAATCTGGTACTACCCACTTTGGTTATCAACAAGTCCCAGAATCAGAGAAAAGTAAACGAGTCGGGGCGGTCTTTAGTTCAGTTGCAAGCCAGTACGACCTCATGAATGACTTCATGTCCGCAGGATTACATCGTTTGTGGAAACGATTTGCGGTGCAGTTGTCGGGTGTCGTAATCGGTTCACGCGTACTTGATATCGCGGGCGGCACGGGGGATTTATCCAAGTTGTTCCTTGAAAAAATAGGTCCGGAAGGCGAGCTATGGTTAACCGACATTAACCTAGAGATGCTCAACGTCGGGCGAGATCGATTAATGGACGCCGGAAAAATGCCACCTTTATGCCAATGTGATGCTGAGTCTCTGCCTTATCCAGATGACTACTTTGATTGTGTCGCAGTGGCTTTTGGTTTGAGGAACATGACGCATAAAGCGCAGGCATTGAAGGAGATGTATCGGGTGACGCGTCGAGGTGGCCGGTTGATCGTGCTTGAATTTTCAAAGGTATGGAAGCCGCTTGAGAAGCTATATGATTTGTATTCCTTCAAGTTTATTCCCTTTATGGGCAGATTCGTTGCTAAAGATGAGGATAGCTATCGTTATCTGGCCGAATCTATTCGTATGCACCCTAGTCAAGAGGAGCTTGCGGAGATGGTTCGTGAATCAGGTTTCGATCGGGTTGAATACTTTAACCTTGCGGCGGGTGTGGTTGCAGTCCATCGCGGGTTCAAGGTGTGATGATGTTGCCCTTAGTTTTGATTTTGCGTTTTTTGAAACATGTGCTGTCTAGCTCGCTTGAAGCGAGACAGGATCTGGCTGCGCATAGCGGAAAGCTTGTTAGCGTAGAGACGCCTTTAGGACCAATTGTGGTGTGTATAGATAAAGAGGGTTATGTTGAACGCTATTCGGGAGACGAGCAACCGAGTTTAATCATCAAACTAAGTCCTGACGTCGCACTCAATTGGCTAAAAGAGGGTGAGTTTGGTTGGGCAGGCGTGCGTATTGAAGGTGACGCTCATTTCGCTTCTGACTTATCCCGCATCGTGAGTAAGATTGACTGGGACTATGAAGAGGATTTTTCTCGATTATTCGGTGATGTAATCGCCCATCGATTAGGTGAGCTCTTAAGAGGGTTTGGGCGCTGGTTAAGTGGTGCGCGTGAATCAATGAAGTCGTCACTGAGTGACTATTTAACCGAAGAATCGCGGTTATTGGTCACGAAGGTGCGTACTGAGCTGTTTATGCAAGAGGTGGATCAGCTATCGGATGCAGTGAGCCGTTTTGAGAAGCGTGTGGCCGAGGTCATTCGAATGCAACATAGCAACGAGAAAAACACCAACGTATGAGATTTTTTCGCGCACTGTATATTTTTTGGGTCGCGATTCAGTTTGGCCTTGACGAATTTGCGTTTTCGAATCGAGCGTTGCGGGGCTTTCGAGGCTTCATACGAATAATATTTTTTAACCGTGATCTGTCACGTCCAAGAGGCGAGCGACTGCGTCTTGCCCTAGAGCGGTTAGGGCCTATATTCGTTAAGTTCGGTCAAGTGCTCTCCACGAGGCGAGATATGATTCCGCTCGACATCGCAGATGAGTTGGCCTTGTTACAAGACCGAGTTGCGCCGTTTTCATCAGAGATTGTTTCAAAAATATTAGAGCAGTCATTTGAGGGCGATACGTCGACAATATTTAGGGACTTCGACCTTAAGCCAGTCGCCAGCGCCTCGGTTGCGCAAGTTCACTTTGGTGTATTGATGGATGGTAGAGAAGTAGCCGTAAAGGTATTGCGCCCTGACATTGGGTTTGTGATTAAGCGTGACATTGCACTGCTCGATTTGTTTGCGTGGGCGTTAGCGAGCATCCTTCCTGACGGTAAACGACTTAAGCCGAGAGAGGTGATTGTAGAGTTTAGACGGCACCTTGAAGATGAGCTTGATCTCATGCGCGAGGCGGCAAATGCCAGTCAACTGCGCCGTAACTTTAAACACTCAAACAGCTTGGTCGTGCCAGAAATCTATTGGGATTTTTGTCGTACTAACGTCATGGTCATGGAGCGAATGTCGGGCATTCCGGTTGGGAAAATTGATGAGCTTAGAGCCAACCAGATTAATTTAGAAAAACTGGCAGCGTCCGGTGTCGAGATATTTTTTACGCAGGTGTTTCGAGATGGATACTTC
Source organism: Pseudomonadota bacterium (assembly GCA_027624715.1). NCBI lineage: Bacteria > Pseudomonadati > Pseudomonadota > Pseudomonadota bacterium. Next base: position 87,891 of record JAQBTV010000003.1, on the reverse strand, counting down.
CATGCCGATATGCATCCTGGTAATATTTTAGTGCAGTTGGACGGGCGTTATGTCGCTCTTGATTTCGGGATTATGGGAACGCTCACTGAGGTCGATAAAAATTATCTGGCTCAGAATTTTTTGGCATTTTTTAGGCGTGACTACCGCGGCGTAGCAGAAGCACATGTTGATGCGGGTTGGGTACCTAAAGATACCCGTATCGATGACTTTGAGGCAACGATACGTTTCATTTGTGAACCGATATTCGATAAACCACTTAAGGATATTTCCTTTGGTCGGTTGCTCTTGAATCTTTTTCGGGCGGCGAGACGTTTTAACGTAGAAATTCAACCGCAGCTCATCATGCTTCAAAAAACGTTGTTGAACGTTGAGGGACTTGGTCGTGAGTTAGATCCAAACTTAGACCTCTGGAAGACGGCGAAGCCTTATCTTGAAGATTGGATGAAAGAGCAAGTAGGGCTCAGGGGGTTGATCAAGCAGATTAAAAAAGAGGCTCCCTTATGGGCCTCGATGCTCCCACGATTGCCGCGATTGATTGACGCTTATTTGTCAGAAGACTTAGAGTCAGGACGGGAAGAGCATCAACAGGAGATCAAAGATCTCAGCCGTAAGGTTCGACTCCTCGGGTTGACCACGGCAGGGCTTGCCTTATGTCTCATGGTCCTCGCATTGTTACAACGTTGAGTTGGTTCCAATATGGCTTTTTTGCGACAGCCGCAAAATTGTAATCAAACTGTAATATCCGACTTGCATTATGCGACACATCGGAAACGGTGTTGTGTGAGAGCCGTTTTTGTAAGTTCGAGCTCGCTCGGTTATGCACGAGATATTTCTATTATCTATTAGGAGATTGTGAATGTTCACAAAAAGTAACAAAGCACTTATAGCCACGGCAGTTGCGGGCGCGTTATTCTCGATGACTGGTAGTGTTGCTGCAAATAATGCATTGATCGATAAACTCTTTGACAAAGGCGTAATCAATGACGCTGAGTATCAAGAGATCAAAGCAGTTAAAGGCGATCCCGAATCCGTTAAAGCGAAATATAAAGGTGGATTCAGTTGGGAAACTCTAGACGGCAAAAACAAGTTTGCGATTCAAGGACGAATCCAACAGGATTTCTATGACTATGACCACGACCTAGAAAAAGATACTTTCGACACCCGTCGGGTTTACATTGGAGTCAAAGCGACGATTGATGAGGTCTGGGGTTTGGAAGCGACTATGAATCCAGATTCAAACAAGCTTGAGTATGCCTACATTGATTTCAAACCCAGCAAAGCATTCACTGCACGTTTCGGACAACAAAAGTTCCTTTCGGGTTATGAGGAAGGCACCAGTTCACGATTTATTGACTTCACAGAGCGTTCACTTGCTGATGGCCTTCAACCTGGCAAGCAAGTTGGTGTGCAAGTCTTTGGCGAGCCCGTTAAAAATACGTTCTTCTATGCAATCGGCATCTACAACGGTGAAGGTTTGAATACAAACGAGAGTGATGCATTAAGGGATCAAAAGGACACAATGTTCACTGTTGCGTATAATGCGGCGGCTGCGTTAGGTGCTGGTAAAGATTCGATCGCCCATATCGGCTTCTCTCGGTCACAAGGCGCTAGGGATTACCCATCAACAGGCATACTTTTTACAATTGATGGTGAGGCGGCAGGCGATGATTTCGGTTCCTGGACACTGGCTAATGGTCCGAGCAGTTTTGATCGTCAGCACTCCAATCTGAGTTTTGTTGCCGCAAAGGGCCCGTTCAAATTACAGGGTGAAGCCACGGAGGTGACAGTTGACACCAGCTCGATATCTGAAACGGTTGAAGCAACCTATATGGCCTTAACGTACATGTTAACAGGTGAGCATTACGCTAAATCATACAGCATGACGGGGCGAAAGGCTACCAAGCCTAACGCACCTTATTCTAAGGCTGGCGGTAAGGGCGCATGGGAACTTGGGTTTCGTACGTCGCAGTGGGATGCCACAGATGTTGCCACCAGCAACTACACAGGTTCTAAGGATGTTAGATCAACGACGTTCGGCGTGAAATTTATCCCGCATGAAAAAGTTCGATTCTTGTTGAATTTCGTTAATACTCAGTACGACACACCGATTGTCGCTGCGGAGGGTAACGAAAATGCCGTTATCTTGAGATCTCAAATTGATTGGTGAAGTAAGTCGTAAATAGTTTCGAACCATCTCCATTTTCAATAGCCAGCCTCTTGGGCTGGCTTTTTTTTGTGCCACATGGTGTCAGCATTAGGGTTTGACGATTCGTTACCTAGGTATTTTTATGATGAGAGGTACTGACGGGTTAATTCTTTCGTGAGACGAATCAGTTGATCTGTAGGAAGATGCTGTATCCCCGCCGCTGCGTGGCGCCCGCCCCCGGTGTCAAACTTGAGCGCAACTTGTTGCGCATGGGTGGGATTACTTTTGGGTGCGCGAATACTTACTGTATATCCTTTTTCCTTTTCAACAAGTATGGCGTGGGCGCGTTTGGGGAAGTTATTTGCCAGTTCGTTTGCGTAGATGCCATTAATTCTTCGGCTCCATTTTGTATTGGGAAGAACAACGATAGCCACATTTTCATTGACGGTTTGCGTCAGCACCTTACGTGCACGACTTAGGTCCTCATTATAATAAGTTTTGAGCGCTTGGAGTACCTCGGTTTCGGCGACCATACTCATGGGTTCATCGAACTGTTGCATTAAACAGTAAAGTTCCTCCGGATGATAATGCAGGTCTTCGACGGACTCACCATAGCTGTTGTAGTTAATGCAATTTCCCAGCTCCTGAAGTACTTCAATCGATTTTATGGAGAGACTGCCGGATGCCGCGAGTTCTCGCGCGCTTTGATCTAAGTTGTCTCCAAAAGCGCCAGTGATGGCCCAGTTTTGAAATCGACCATTCAGGTGGGTGTTGATGATGAGGCTGCTGCAGACGTTTGGATGAGTCTCAATATGTGCGATCAGGTTAGGGTGGTTTGGGATCTCGCCAGGATGATGGTGGTCAAACCATTCAACCATACAGCCGGCGGCAAGCGTTTTACTCAGAGCATCTCGATTGGTATGTAGAGAAATATCAACAACTGTGACTTGGCTCACGCCAAAGAGCATGACCTGTTCTAAAAGCGCGTTATCCCGTTTTACACCGGTAATTACTGAGGATTTTTTGGGTTGCGCTAGCCGAAGCTGCGTGATCCCACAGAGTCCGTCCGCATCACCATTAAAAATATCCACCTCACCCATGGTCTGCCGATATATATTTTACGAGAATCAAGTATTGTCTCCGATATAATCCGTAAACAACCAGTATTAACTATTTTATCGCTTATGAGCTTTTATCAGCACCACGTATTTTTTTGTTGTAACCAACGGACAGATGGCCGATCCTCTTGCAACGACCACGGCTCTCAGAAACTAAGGGATTATGCCAAGGCAAGGATTAAAGCGCTCGGCATGTCGGGGGCTGACCGTGTACGTATTAATCAAGCGGGGTGCTTGGATCGATGTGATGAAGGTCCGATCATCGTGATTTACCCTGAAGAGGTTTGGTATACCTTTATTGATGAGCATGATCTTGACGAAATTATTGATGAACACTTAGTAGGCGGACGCATTGTGGAGCGATTGAAAATTTGAACCGAAGAAATGAAGAGCTTTTATTGATTGAGGGCCCGTCCGGAAGTTTGGAAATCGTGGTCAATGAGCCGAGTGATACGAGTATCGGTTGTGCATTAATCGCTCATCCGCACCCCTTATATGGCGGGACCTTTAATAACAAAGTCGTGCAAACGCTTGCAAAAGCATTTTGTGCGTTGGGGCTAACCGCTGTGCGTTTTAACTTTAGAGGCGTCGGCAATAGCGATGGTGTCTACGATGGGGGTACAGGTGAGATTGAGGATTTTGAAGCGGTATTGACCTATGCCTCCAACAGATTTCAGCCAAAGTACTTAATTTTTTCTGGATTTTCTTTTGGTACCTACGTGGTTGCTCGGGCGGCAAAAGATAAAAGGCCCCATCAGGTTGTGCTGATCGCGCCTGCGGTGGGAAAATTTAAGATTGAGAATGTCCCTGCGGACTCCTTAGTGTTACATGGGGAAGAAGATGACGTGGTTCTGTTGTCTGACGTGCTAGATTGGGCTAGGCCGCAGCATGTACCCGTTACGGTACTCCCGGGAGCAGGGCACTTTTTTCATGGCGACTTAATTCGTCTTCAAAATGTAGTGATCAACCACTGTCGACAGAAGCTGTCGTCCTAGCGAAGTAGACAAGGAGATTCTGTTTTGATGGGCATAGTGAAAGCAACGCATATTATTCTTATGGTGACATGGTTCGCTGGCTTATTTTACTTGCCGCGATTATTTGTTTATCACGCGATGGCTGCTGACAAAACCAGCCAAGATCGTTTCAAAATTATGGAACGCAAATTGTTTTATGGAATCATGATGCCTGGCGCATTACTGACCATAGCTACAGGGTTTTGGTTGGTAATTGGTGGATGGGGTTTCGAGAGTTTTTGGATTCAAGCAAAACTCTGTTTGGTGGGTGTGCTGGTGATCTATCACATTTGGTGTGGGGTGTTGGTTAAAAAATTTAAGAACGATCAAAACCAGCACTCCCATGTTTGGTACCGCTGGTTCAATGAATTCCCCGTATTCATACTGGTGGCAATTGTTTTCTTGGTAGTTTTAAAACCGTGAAGCGGCGCTTTAAATAATGACGAAAGAGCGCACTATTAGTGAGAATTTGTTACTTATCAATGCTCAAATAAGTAAGGCGCTAAGCCGTGCGGGAAGGAAGGCAGAATCTGCGCAGTTGATTGCTGTAAGCAAAAAATTTTCTGCTGATGTAATCCGAGAAGCTTACCAATCAGGACAACTACGCTTTGGAGAGAATTATGTGCAAGAAGCGATTAATAAGATTGATACTTTGAGTGACTTGCCGCTTGAGTGGCATTTTATTGGGCCTATTCAGAGTAATAAGACAAGACAAATCGCGACTAAATTTGATTGGGTCCACTCTGTTGATCGAATAAAGATAGCCCAAAGACTCTCAGAGACAAGATCGGAAGTCGGTCATCCGCTGAAGGTTTGTTTGCAAGTGAACATAACAGGAGAAAAGACAAAGCAAGGGTGTCATATTTCAGATGTGTTCGAGCTTGCGCGAGTGGTGCAGCGCTTGCCCTATTTAGATCTGCGAGGCCTAATGACCATTCCAGAAGAGAATGCAGAGGATGGGGCCGTCTCAGAGACATTTCGACGGTTAGCCGAATTGATGGATTCCTTAAATCAAAATGATTTCGAGTTAGATGTGTTATCAATGGGCATGTCAGATGATTTAGAAATTGGCATCCAACAAGGAGCAACATTCGTGCGGGTGGGTCGAGGCATTTTTGGGGCTCGCTGAGCGATAATAGAATTTTAAAATATGGGATGACTATTAAGATCCAAAACTGAGGTAACAATAATATGAAAGTCGTTTTTATCGGCGGCGGAAACATGGCGACCGCACTTATCAGTGGGCTCCTGGAAAAGGGTTCGTCTCCGAGCGATTTTCTGGTTGTAGATATAGCTAAAGAGGCAAGGACAAAATTTGAGAGCATACAGATCAGTACTGCGCCAAATTTTATTGAGTCTGATTTTAATGCTGATGTTGTTGTCTTGGCTGTAAAGCCTCAAAACCTAAAAGAAGTGGTGCAGTCGTGTGCGACAAGTCTTAAGACAAGTCTTATTGTCAGCATTGTTGCCGGCATTCCCATCGCATCTGTCAGACACTGGTTAAATGGCTATAGTAGGATCATTCGTGTTATGCCGAATACTCCTGCGCTGATACAAGCTGGAGTGTCAGGTATGTATGGAGATGACATGACCAGAGTTGATCGCGAATTGGCGGAAAATGTTATGAGTTGTGTTGGGCGATATATATGGTGTCAGACAGAATCGTTAATAGATGTAGTCACGGCAATCTCTGGAAGTGGACCTGCCTACGTATTTTATTTTATTGAAGCTCTAGAAGCTGTGGGTATAGAGTTAGGGCTTGACCGCGATGCTGCCGAGTTACTAGCTGTGGAGACGTTTTTGGGGGCCTCAAGACTCGCAGCCCGGTCGGAAGAATCTGCATCTGCATTGCGTGAACGTGTGACCTCAAAAGGAGGAACGACGGCAGCGGCTTTGGCTTCTTTTGATGGCGACAAATTAAAGGATATGATTGCTCGTGGTGTACGGCGTGCTAGAGATCGCTCAGAGGAGTTAGCTAAAGAGTTTGGAGGGGCGAAATAATGATCGAGGCTGCCATTTTCTTGCTTAAAACAGTTTTGGGTATCTTCTCACTTGCGTTTCTGCTCCGGTTCTATTTGCAGATTGTACGAGCAACGCCACGCAACCCTTTAAGCATTTTCGTCTGCGCTATTACAGATTTTGCCGTAATACCTGCCCGGCGTTTCGTTCCTGTTTGGCGTGGCTATGACTTATCGACATTCTTATTGGCGCTACTCACAGAGATGTTGATGCTGAGCATGATTTTGATTTTAAGTGGGATAGATCTCAAACCTTCGACGCTCACGTCGGCTTTGGCAATCTTCTCTTTATCTGTGGTCAGCCTAGCTGAAATGTTCGTCTACATTATTATTGTGGTTACGTTTGCTCAAGTGATTTTATCTTGGGTTAATCCGTACAGTCCTATCGTGCCCTTGTTGACGGCCATGTCGTCTCCATTTTTAGATATCTTTAGGAGACGCTTCAACCCAGTAGGTGGCGTGGATTTGTCTCCGCTATTTTTGTTAGTGACGTGCCAGATTTTTTTAATCTGGCCAATTAGTAAGCTGTATCACAGCCTGCTGTTGTTTCTGGGCGCATCTTAGTTTGCGCACTACATTTATCCGAGTACGATATCGTATTCTTGTTGTCCGTACATAGATTCAGTTTGTAGCAATATTGTTTTGCCAATAAATTCTTCCGCCATCGCAATGCTTTGGGACTCTTCTTCTTGGAAAAAATTCACTACTTTTTGTGATGCGATGATGCGCAGACTCTTCGGATTGTATTGTCGTGACTCTCGAACCACTTCGCGAAGTATTTGATAGCCAATTGTTGCAATAGTTTTAATTTCACCACGCCCTGAACATGTCGGGCATGGTTCGCATAGCACATGCGCTAACGATTCCCTAGTTCGTTTTCTCGTCATCTCGACTAAACCAAGTTGTGTAAAACCATTAATAGTTACTCGTGTGCGGTCCAGCGTGATTGATTTTTCAAGTTCCTCGAGTATGGATTGTTTATGAGCTTCATTCTTCATATCAATAAAATCAATGAGGACAATGCCTCCAAGGTTTCTAAGCCTCAGTTGCCTAGCGATGGCTTGTGATGCTTCGAGATTATTTTTAAAGATCGTTTCTTCAAAATTCCTATCGCCAACAAATCCACCTGTATTCACATCTACTGTGGTGAGTGCTTCCGTCTGGTCGATAATGAGGTAACCACCTGATTTCAAATTTACATGCTTGCTCAGTGCTTTTTCTATTTCATCCTCAACCCCATACCGTTCAAATAAAGGTCGATCGCTGGTGTAGACTTGTACGCGGTTTGAAAATTTAGGAATAAAAGTCTTAGCAAAAGTTTGCATTTTTTGAAAGGTTTCTCTTGAGTCCACAAGGATGCGTTCAGATTCCTCTGCTAGGAAATCCCTCAAGATTCGAACACTTAAAGCTAGTTCTTGATACACGATGGATGGCGCTTCACTTGTCTCCGCTCGAGTTTCAAGGTCTTCCCAAACTCGTCTTAAATAATCGATGTCTGATTGAAACTCATCATCACTTGCGGTCTCTGCAAGAGTGCGAACGATAAACCCTTGCCGGCAACCATCACCTTTTAAGTGGATTAAACGCTCTTTAAGTTGCTCACGTTCTTCCTCGCCACCAATTTTTTGCGAGATACCAATATGATTTTCTAATGGTAGGTAGACTAACAAACGTCCCGCAATGCTGACTTGTGTAGATAGGCGAGCTCCTTTGGTTCCAATGGGGTCTTTAACGACTTGAACGAGTATTTTTTGTCCCTCATGAAGTATCTTTTCGATTGGTGTCTCGTTGGCGTCCTCCTGATTGCGGCCGAAAATATCGGCAACATGTAAAAATGCAGCTTTTTCTATGCCGATATCAATGAATGCCGATTGCATACCTGGCAAGATACGTTTTACAACACCGTTGTAGATATTTCCTACGAGCCCTCGTTGCGCTTCCCGTTCGATATGCAGCTCTTGTACGATTCCTCGTTGAATGATCGCGACACGTGTCTCCTGCGGTGTGACATTAAGCAGTATTTCATGATTCATAATAGTGCAAATCCGAATTTTTTGATTAGTTCCGATGTCTCGTAGATGGGTAACCCAACGACCCCTGAGTGACTGCCAGAAATATGAGTGATAAAAATGCTGGCGATTCCCTGGATGCCGTAGCTACCGGATTTGCCAAAAGGCTCAGTAGTTTGTATGTAGTTCTCAATGTCACGCTCGCTAAGTGATTGCATGCACACTGTCGTCATAGAAAGTGTTTGATGTACCTCGCCCTCTTGTTTCATGGTAACCGCCGTGAGTACTTGATGTTCTCGACCCGAAAGGCACTGCAGCATAAGTCGCGCGTCTTCCGCACCTTCCGGCTTACCTAAGATTTTGTCGTCTATGCTTACGGTTGTATCTACCGCTAAGACAGGAGCTTTCTCTAAATGATGCGCCACAAGATGCTTCCATGCTGCAGATGCTTTAATTAATGAGACTCTATTGACATATTGGATTGGCATTTCACTTGGAATGGGAGTCTCGTCGAAATCTGCGTTATCTCCTGAGCCTTCCACTAATTTAAGAAGTCGATAGGGTGCGCGCAATGAGTTTAGTATTTCTTCTCTTCGTGGACTTTGAGAGGCTAAGTAAAAAAAATCGCTCATGCCGTGTGATGTAATTTAATCTCTATGATAAGGATGATTTCTGATAATACACTGCGCTCGGTAGAGTTGTTCGATGAGAATTAAGCGGGCAAGCGCGTGAGGGTAAGTCATTGCCGATAGCGAAAGCGTTCTGAACGCCTGTTCCTTAATTTCTGGATCAAGGCCGTCCGCGCCGCCGATGACGAAATCAATATCTACTCCTTCATTCATCCACATACTCATTAACTGTGCTAGTTTTCTGGTAGTAGTTTGGCTCCCTCTTTCATCCAATGCGATCAGGTAAGCATTTTTATTCGCTTTTGCAAGAATTCGCTCCTTTTCCGTTTTCCTGGCAAGGTGGTTTTTATCAGTATCACCTATACGAAGCGCTGGTTTAATTTCAGTCACCGAAATAGATAGTTCGCGATGAAATCGTTTGAGATATTCTTGGCTGCCCTCCTCAGCCCATTTCGGGGGCTTGTGACCCACGGCAATAATATTGATTTTCATATTCGCTAATTAGAATAGTCGAGGCGCTTTGGTTAAAGCCGATTTGAGGGTAATTTTCGTGATAAGCCAAACTGTTTTTAGCTAGCTTGTTGGCGGCCGCCCTTTTCGTAAGACGGAGTTTCTTGCCACAAGTCTTCCAAGTTGTAGTAGGTTCTGATATCAGGTTTCATGACGTGAACAATTAAGTCCCCCAGATCAATGAGTACCCACTCTCCAGATGTTTCTCCTTCAACGCCCAATACAGAGTACCCAGTTCCTTTTAAACGTTCTTTGAGGTTATTCACAAACGCTCGTGCTTGTCGTGTTGACTCCGCACTGGCAACAATGATTTGATCAAAAAGGGTGTTGGATGCGGTTATGTTTATTGCAACGATGTCTTGCGCTTTGATTTGCTCTAGTGCATCTACAGCAATATCACTCAATGTTTGATTCAGAACAGCTCTCCTTGTAAAGACCATGATTTTTAATGTAGTTTATTACATTATCGGGTAAAAGGTACTTAAGGCTCAATCCACTTTGAATTCTTTTTCTTAATGAAGTGCCCGAGACCTCGAGTGATGTAAATTCGTACGTATAAATTAATCCGTGCGTCGATGATTTGAGTGCATTGTAATCTCCGCTGTTACGTTTTTTGAACTCCGAGAATAACTCACCTCTAAGTTTATTATTAAGTTGGCTTATCGGTAAATTTGGTCGTGAGGCCACAATGATGTGAGCCAGCGTGAGCAATTGCTGCCATTCATGCCACGTCATCAATTCAACGAATGCGTCGGTGCCAAGAATTAGACTGATGGACGCATTTCGGTTTTCAGCTCGTAAGACCCTTAACGTGTCCACCATATAGCTTTTGCCAACACGATCTAACTCACGGCCATCTGCTACGAGATGGTCGCCGCCCGCTTTAAGTGCGAGCTGAACCATACGTAAACGATCTTGTGCTGATGCCCTCGGAGAGGCTCGGTGTGGTGGGTCGGCCGAAGGTATAAGGCGAACTGTATCGAGTGTAAATGCCTCGGCTACTTCTTCTGCTAATCGAAGATGGGCGAAATGGATTGGATCAAATGTGCCACCTAGGATCCCTATGCAAGAGCTAATTGCCAAGGTCTATAGGCCTAAGTGTCGGAGTAAATTCATAACTGTAGTTTTAGCTTTTAAAGTAAAACCCTTCGAATATCACTGAGCATTTGGTTGAGATAAGTAATGAATCTCGCCCCTTCTGCTCCGTCGATCACTCTGTGATCGTAGGATAGCGATAGTGGGAGTATCAGTCGAGGTGTAAAGTCCGCTCCGTTCCAAATGGGCTTCATCACAGATCGAGCCAAACCTAGAATCGCAACTTCTGGCGCATTGACGATCGGAGTGAAGTGACTGCCACCAATGCCGCCTAAGCTCGAAATGGAGAACGTCCCACCAGACATGTCGGCAGGCCCGAGTTTGCCGTCACGCGCTTTACCGCTGACTTTTCCCAATTCCTCCGCGATTTGAAGAATCCCTTTTTTATCGACGTCCCTGATGACGGGGACAACAAGTCCTTCTGGCGTATCCACAGCAACGCCAATATGGAAGTACTGTTTGATAAAAAGGGCATTTCCCTCTGGCGTTAGAGACGAGTTGAATTCTGGGAATTTTTTAAGAGCAGCTACGGCTGCTTTCATGATGAGTGCTAATGGAGTCACTTTAACGCCAGATTGTTCAGCGTCTTTAACCAGTGATTTACGGAATGCTTCTAGCTCTGTGATATCTACTTCATCGTGTTGCGTGACATGTGGGATTGTGACCCAATTTCTATGTAACGCTGCGCCTGAAATCTTTTTGATGCGGGATAATATTTTCTTTTCAATAGGTCCAAATTTTTCGAAATCGATAACTGGCCACGTTGGCAAATTGAAGCCTAAACCAGATCCAGTCGCGACGCGAATATCACCGCTTTGCATGCTATTTTTAACAAAGGTTTGAATATCTTCCTTGAGTATTCGATCTTTAGGCCCTGTGCCTGATACCAGGTTAATATCTACACCTAATTCACGAGCGAAGCGCCTGATACCAGGACTAGCGTGCGCTGAGGAGGCATTTGTTGCGCTCGTTTTAGTTGCCGCAGCCGGTACCACTGGTACCAGTGGTGCAGGAGATACTTCCTGTGCAATTGCTGGCGCCGTATTGGGCGCTTCATTTTTTTGTGATCCTTCTTCGACTTGAGGTTTCTCAAGGCTTAATATGATGGTTCCTTCGGAAACGGCATCTCCAACGCTCACGCGCAGGTCTTTAATGATCCCGTCGAAGGGAGCAGGAACTTCCATCGTTGCCTTGTCTGATTCCAGTGTGATGAGAATGTCCTCTGCTTTGACGTGGTCTCCAGGTTTGACTAATACTTCAATGACTGGAATATCTTTAAAGTCACCAATGTCGGGAACTAAAACTTCTTTAATAGTTGTCATCTAAATTCCTTCGCATTACTTCGATTTTTTAATAAACCGTATCGTGTTTAGACCGTTGTGGGTTCTGGTTTTTCTGGGTTGACACCATATTTTTTAATGGCCTCAGCTACCGCTTTTTTTGGTATCACTCCTTCATCTACAAGGGCTGATAGAGCTGCGATCACAACATACCTTCGGTCCACCTCAAAAAAGTCTCTTAATTTTTCGCGGGTATCGGATCGGCCAAAACCATCTGTGCCGAGCACTACGTAGTTTTTATTCGGGATATAGGGTCGAATCTGATCAGCAAAGATCCTCATATAGTCAGTTGCCGCGATGACAGGTCCGTCTGTTTTTCCAAGACACTCTTCAACGTAGCTGAGTTTACGATTTTCATCGGGGTGCAGCATATTCCAACGCGAGACAGAAATGCCGTCTCGTCTGAGTTCAGTGAAGCTAGTGCAACTCCAAACGTCCGCCACAATACCAAAGTCTTGCTCTAGCAGCGTTTGAGCCGCGATCACTTCAAGCAGTATAGTGCCACTTCCGAGAAGTTGAACTCTGGGGGCTTTTTTCAGCTTGCTTTTTGGAGCAGGTAATTGATACATCCCGCGCACAATGCCTTCTTCCGCACCTTTTGGTAGCTCAGGATGCGCATAGTTTTCGTTCATAACTGTGATGTAGTAGAAAATGTCTTCCTGATCTTGGTGCATGCGTCGAAGCCCATCTTGGACAACGACTGCTAATTCGTAGGCAAACGTCGGGTCATAGGAGATGCAGTTTGGAATCGTGCTCGAGAGTAAGTGACTATGCCCGTCTTCATGTTGTAAGCCTTCTCCATTAAGTGTGGTTCGGCCTGCAGTTCCGCCCACCAAAAATCCTCTTGCTCTTAAATCTCCTGCGGCCCAGGCTAAATCCCCGACTCGCTGGAAGCCGAACATTGAGTAGTATATGTAAAATGGAATCATCGAGATTCCATGTGTGGAATAAGAGGTCGCTGCGGCGATCCAAGACGACATGGCGCCTGCCTCATTGATGCCCTCTTGAAGTATTTGTCCGGTCTTGTCTTCTTTGTAGAACATTAATTGATCTGCATCTTCGGGTTTGTACAGTTGACCAACCGATGACCATATGCCGAGTTGCCTGAACATCCCTTCCATGCCAAACGTACGTGACTCATCGGGCACAATAGGCACAATACGCTTGCCGAGGGTTTTATCTTTGACAAGCATGCCAAGGATTCGCACAAAGGCCATGGTTGTAGAGAACTTTCGTTCGCCAGAATTTTTTAGCATTGCATCAAACACAGAAATGGGTGGGGCTTCGAGCGTATCCCCTTTCCTTCTCCGTGTTGGAAGATATCCGCCGAGCGCTTCACGACGTTCGTGCATGTATTTAGCTTCTGGTGAATCGTCTGCGAAGGTTAGGTAAGGAATATCATCAATATCGTTGTCTGCGATGGGTAGCTTAAAGCGATCCCGGAAATCTTTTAATGAAGTCGTCCCCATTTTTTTCTGTTGATGGGTGATGTTTTGAGCCTCACCTGCAGACCCCATACCATAACCTTTAATGGTCTTTGCGAGGATGACTGTGGGTTGTCCGGTGTGCTTGACTGCGGCTGAGTATGCAGCATATATTTTGTAGGGATCATGACCCCCTCGGTTGAGTCGCCATATATCGTCGTCTGACATGTTCGAAACCATATCGCGTGTTTCTGGATATTTGCCGAAGAAATGCTCGCGCACGTAAGCGCCGTCTTTAGCTTTGTAGGTTTGATACTCACCATCAACCGTCTCATCCATGAGCTTTAGCAACAAGCCGTTGGTGTCTCTAGCAATTAATGAATCCCAGTAAGATCCCCAGATGAGCTTGATTACATTCCAACCCGAGCCCCGATAATCAGCCTCTAGTTCTTGAATAATTTTTCCGTTGCCGCGTACTGGACCATCTAGCCTTTGTAGGTTGCAATTCACAACAAAGATTAAGTTATCGAGCTTCTCGCGAGCCGCAACGCCAATCGCTCCAAGTGATTCGGGCTCATCGCTTTCACCATCACCTATAAAACACCATACTTTTCGACCCTCAGTATTCGCAAGACCCCGATCTTGCAGGTATTTCATAAATCGAGCTTGGTAGATCGACATAATTGGACCTAAGCCCATTGATACTGTTGGGAATTGCCAGAAATCAGGCATGAGCCAAGGGTGTGGATAAGACGATAAACCATTGCCGTCCACTTCTTGGCGATACTTATCCATTTGTTCTTTAGTTAATCGGCCCAGCATAAATGCTCTGGCGTATATCCCGGGAGCAGAATGTCCTTGCGCAAAAATTAAGTCGCCGCCGTGGTTTTTCGAGGGCGCATGCCAAAAATGATTGAACCCAATATCGTAGAGCGTCGCCGCAGATGCGAAGCTTGCGATGTGCCCGCCTACATTCGTGTTCTTGTTCGCTCTTAAAACCATGGCGGCCGCATTCCAGCGAACGTAGCTACGAATTCTATGTTCTAGCTCGTGATCGCCAGGAGACTTATCCTCTTTGGATGGCGAGATAGTATTGATGTACGCAGTGTTTGCGCTATAAGGAAGAAACGCTCCGGAACGACGTCCTTTCTCAATCAGTTGCTCAAGAAGAAAGTGGGCTCTCTCGGGACCCTCGCTAGCTAAGACTCCTTCTAATGCATCCAGCCATTCTCGGGTTTCTTGAGGATCAGGGTCATTTGACGCCATTTATATATAGTTCTTTGAGTTGATTTACCATATTAAGAAATTATACAAGGAGTTGTGATTTTTAGAGCAAAACTCAATCAATTTATTCTTTATTAGAATGAATAACTTAATTTATTTAGAATAAATGAGTGTTTTGGCTTCAATCTTTAGATTTAGGCATTCTACCCATCATGTAAAACTCGTCGTTAGCACGCATCTCTATCAAATGAGCCATTCTGTTGGAGAGAGCGAAAAACGCGGTAATGGCACCGATATCCCATATATCCTCTGCGCTGAAGCCTTGATTCCTCAATTGCTGATGGTCTGTGGGATCCAGGAGTTCAGGTGTTCTGGCAAGCTTGATCGCAAAGTCAAGCATTACTTTTTGTTTATCGGTGATATCTGCCTTCTTGTGGTCGATCGCAATTTGGTCCGCGATTAGGGGATTTTTTTGGTAGATCCGCAATATAGCGCCATGGGCAACGACACAATAAAGACAGCGATTTACACCACTTGTTGCGACCACGATCATTTCTCTTTCAGCTTTGCTTAACCCGCTATCACGTAACATGAGAGCGTCATGGTAGGCGAAGAAGGCCCTGAACTCATCAGGCCGATGAGCGAGTGTAATGAATACGTTAGGAATGAACCCAGCCTTTTCTTGCACGGCAAGGATTATTTCTCGTATATCTTTTGGCAGCGACTCCAATGTTGGCACTGGGTACTCGCTTACGGGCCTATTTGTCTTGGTGCTCGGCATCCGTTGTTAGCTTTGTAGTAATAGAATTAATCATATTTTCGACGATCATCAATTATTTTACCATCACGTGCTAACGAACCCGTAGAAACATAGGCAACGCCGCCGCGTAACTTAGTAAGGTCGCGAACTGAGGAAACAATGGCAGCGGTAAGCTCTGCACTCTCAGCCTGCGACTCGCACTGAAGCGTCATGACATCATTGTGGTACGAGTCATGTTCAACAATCAGCCGGGCATATTCGATTTCTTGATGACGTTTAACGATGGCGTTGACCTGTTCTGGGTGGACGAACATTCCCTTTACTTTAGTGGTCTGGTCGGCACGTCCCATCCAACCTTTTAACCTTTTATTCGTGCGACCACAGGTGCTTTTCCCCGGAATGAACATGGATAAATCACCGGTACCAAATCGAATAAGGGGATATATTTTGGAGAAGATTGTGACAACAACCTCACCGACTTCGCCTTCAGCAACTAAATCATTGCTACCGGGCCTGACAATTTCAACGAGTGCCTCCTCATCGATGATTAGTCCATCGTCGGGGATCGTCTCGTACGCAATAAGACCTAAGTCAGCTGTCGCGTACGTTTGTCGAATATCTATATTATGTTCTTGAAATACTTGTCTCGCGCTGGGAAGCAAGGCCTCGCCACCCACGATACCTCTTTTAAGACTGGATAAATCAAGGCCAAGTTCGTTCCCTTTTTCTAGCAAGATCTTAAGAAATGATGGTGTGCCCGCATAGACATCAGGACGAACCTCAGCAATCGTTTGCACTTGTAATTCAGTCTGTCCAACACCCGCTGGAAAGACAGCGCAACCGAGCGCTCGAGCCCCAAAGTCTGCCATGAAGCCAGCTGGCGTGAAATGATATGAGAAGGTGTTGTAGACCAAACTGCCACATCTAACGCCTACGGCGTACAACGCTCTTTTGAAGCGCCAAAAGTCTTCATCCACAGCCTGCGGTTCATAGATAGGACCTGGAGATGAGAATAAACGAGCAAGGCTACTAACAGGTGATGTTGTTAATCCGCCAAAGGGTGGAGCTTCCGCTTGTATGGCCTTTAGTTCAGTTTTACGGGTAACTGGAATTTGACAGAGTGCTTCTCGGTCAATGAGTGAATTTGAGTCAATTCCCTTGAGGCGTTCCTTAAAATATTCAGAGTTTTTTTGCGCATGGCCGACTTGTTCCTTAAGGCGCGCGAAAAGCTGGGCTTCGCGCTCATCATCAGTCCTCGTTTCAGTGGAATCTAGGAACGAATTGAGATCGCTCATGTGTACTCCTTACACTAATCGATTCGTAAAAAAATATTGGCGGATTTTTGAGAATGCTTAATCTTATTTTTATGCGAGCCAGCGTTTTCGCCGTCTGTAATGCTTTCCGTCTTTAAAGCTTTTTCTTCCTGTCCCCGATATGCCAAGATAAAATTCCTTCACGTCCTCGTTATTGGCTAATTCATGAGCGGGGCCGTCCATCACAATGCGTCCGTTTTCAAGAATATATCCATAGTCGGCATGACGCAGTGCAACGGTGGTGTTCTGCTCAGCTAATAAGAAACTGACATTTTCTTTTTTGTTGAGGTCCTCAACAATCTCAAAGATTTCCGAGACAATTTGTGGCGCGAGCCCCATGGAGGGCTCATCAAGCAGAATCATTTTTGGTTTTGCCATCAGGGCACGTCCCACTGCGGTCATTTGTTGCTCCCCGCCCGACGTAAACCCAGCCAAACTAGAGCGACGCTGCTTGAGTTTCGGAAAATAGGCATAGACGCGTTCTAGGCTATCGGAGAGCTCCTTACGTGAAACGCTCCGACTAAATGCGCCAGTGAGTAAATTTTCTTCAACGGTGAGGTGGGCAAAGCAATGCCTACCCTCCATAACTTGTACTATTCCTTTTTTCACAACAGTAGAAGGGTTAAGTTGATCAATTCTTTCATCTTTAAAAATAATCGATCCTTTTGTTACATCCCCACGTTCCGCACCCAGCAAATTGGAAATGGATTTAAGCGTGGTTGATTTGCCTGCGCCATTTCCTCCAAGTAATGCAACGATCGAACCTTCGGGGACGTCTAACGAAACGCCTTTTAGTACGAGAATGACGTGATCGTAAATAACTTCGATATTTTTAACCGAAAGTAAATTTGCGTTGTGTGTAATCTCCGTCATTCTCAGTCCTTGATCAGCGTGCTGATTTTTTTAGCTACTGCAAGCGATAGTTGGGAGACCAACTTGTTTAGCATAGGCATCCGAAGCACTTTTAACCATAGGTTTAATAACGCTATCATCGGCACTTATCCAATCCGTAGAATATTCCCAAGATTCACCATTCCAGCGATGAAGCCGAGCCATGCGTTTTCCCTCATGATCTGAGCAGCTCAGGTTCAATGGGTACAGGTAACCCGTGAGGCCCAATGCCTCTATGGCTTCTGCTGTGATATTTAAATTCTCAATACCCCAACGGACTTCTTCTCCCGTCAGCGGCTTCTCTCCATACTTAGACTGAGCGGTTCGAATAGACTCAACCACCAGCGCAGCATTGATTACGGCCACGTTATAAAGCACTTCTCCAACTCCCTCTCTCTCACCAGAACCCAAACCTTTGTCATAGAGGTAGCTCAAAATATCTTTGTGCACTTGTGCCTGGCCAGATGAAACCATACTAACGGCTTGATAGCCGACTGCATCTGCTGCAGCCGGTCTAACGTCGGGTTCAGAACCAGCCCACCAAACTCCATACATCTGATCACGAGGGTATAGCACTCCAGTAGCTTCTTTAATGGCAGTTGAGTTCATAACACCCCAACCCCAGAGCAATACATAATCAGGCTGCTCTTTTCGTATGTTTATCCAAGCGGATTTTTGTTCTACACCAGGGTGTGTCACGGGAATGGTGAGCAGCTTAAAGCCGAGCATACTGGCCCGTTTTTCCAGTAACGGGATTGGCTCTTTGCCGAAAGGTGAGTCGTGATAGACCAACGCAATTTTTTTCCCTTTAAGCTTATTGAGGCCTCCATTTATGTTGCCCAAGTGGGTAATTAAAATATCAGCAGCAGTCCAATACGTGCCGTAGATTGGGAAATTCCATGGGAACACACCACCATTCCGGGACTCAGACCTGCCATAGCCCATTGTGATCAGCGGAATTTTATCGACGGGCGCTTTTTCTGTGATTGCAAATGTGGCACCGGTAGACATGGGATTGAAAACAGCTGCCCCGGTCGGCCCTTGACCTTTGAGGCGCTCGTAACACTCAATACTTCGGTCCGTAGCGTAGCCTGTCTCACATTCCTCAAAACTGATCTTGACCCCGTTAATACCGCCGTCTCTTGCATTAATGAGTTTCAAATAATCGGTAAAGCCATTAGCAACTGGGGTACCGTTGGGTGCATAGGGACCTGTTCGATAGGAAAGAACCGGGACAAATTGTGCTTTAGCGTCGGATACATCGACGATGACCCCATCCGTACCTGAAGCCCCTGTGTTGGTACCAGAATCTTGTTGACCACATCCGCCGATAGCGAGCGGCACGCAAATCACAAGTGCTTTAAATAAAAGACCATAGTTCATAAACTTTCTCCTCAGTAAGTTGTGCTGTTTTATTGTATATCAGTGATTCGTTCGCATATTTTTAGTGAGGGAACGGCCACAAACGGAGCTTTTCTTTGCTAATTTGCCAAATCCTTGCAAGACCCAGCGGTTCGACTGCTAAAAAGAAAATAATCAACGCACCAAAAATCATAAATTCCAAGTGCGAAATCATAGCGGTGGATATATTGATCCCCAGCCACACAGGTAGTTGGTTGAGAAACAGAGGCAACAATGTGATGAAAGCCGCACCGAGCATGCCGCCTACGATTGAACCTAACCCTCCAATGATCACCATGAAAAAGATTCTGAACGATAGATTGATATCAAACGCGAGCGGCTCCCAGGAGCCCAGATGTAGAAATGCCCAAAGGGCGCCAGCGACACCAATGAAAAATGAACTCACCGCAAACGCAGTCAGTTTAGCGTATGCCGGTCGTATTCCGATGATTTCCGCGGCGACATCCATATCGCGGGTCGCCATCCAAGCTCTGCCTATTCTACCTCGGACAATATTCTTTCCGATAATAGTAAAAATGACTAAAAAGACTAGGCATAACAAATATTTTCTAAGGGGCGAATCAAATACCACTCCCAAGACTTCGATGGGCTGTACCGCTATCGAGCCGGATGGTGTGTAGTTGGTAAACCAATCGATTCGGCTGAAGGTCCAATCAGTGAAAAATTGGAGAGCAAGCGTCGCTACCGCGAGATAAAAACCCTTTATCCTCAGGCTGGGAATACCAAAAATAACGCCGACGACTGTTGCAGAAAGACCGCCAATTAAAAAGCAAATTAATGGATTGAGCTCAGGAACGCGAATCATGAAATTGTAAGCAGCATAAGCGCCAACAGCCATAAATGCTCCTGATCCCAGCGAGACTTGTCCGCAATAACCCACGAGCAGGTTCAGACCAATAGCGGCCAGCGCCATGATGATGACTGGTATAAATATTGCTCGAAACATGTACTCACTAGCTAGCATCGGCACAACGACAAAACCGATGAACAGCCAAATGGCGACAAATATTTTGTCCTGAAATATCGGGAAAACGGCCTGGTCCGCCTTATAGCTTGTCTTAAATTGTCCGGCTTCTCTATAAAACATTGTTAGATCATAAAGTGATTAGACGAATATTGGATATTTGATCAAACACGATCAATATGAACTTCACCGAAGAGACCTTGCGGCCTCAATATCAAAAACCCGAGTGCAAGCATGTACGCGAACCAATATTCGATACCACCACCTACATAAGGACCAAGATAAATTTCTGCTAATTTTTCTCCAGCTCCAATGATAAGGCCGCCGATCACGGCACCTAAAACGGATTCGAAACCACCAAGAATCAGCACAGGCAGTGCCTTTAGTGCAATCAGCGATAGAGAAAACTGCACGCCAAGTTTAGAACCCCAAATTACGCCGGCAACAAGTGCGACTAACCCTGCAACGGTCCAGACAATAACCCAAATATAGTTAAGGGGGATACCGATAGATTGCGCGGCTTGATGATCATCAGCGACTGCACGTAGCGCTCGGCCAATGCGGGTTTTTTGAAAGAATATGGCCAGTGTTACCACGAGGACACCTGCAATGACCGTTGCTACTAGGTCTTCTTTGGCGACCAGTACGCCACCTTCAAATACAGATTCCAAGATGGACAGGGAGCCCTTGGGAATGCCAATATTCAAAGTGTAGATGTCGCTACCCCAAAGTGTTTGACCAAATCCGTCTAAAAAATACGCAACGCCGAGGGTCGCCATGAATAGTGAGATACCCGGTTGGTTGACTAACGGGCGAAGAACTAACCTTTCGATCGCCATCGCCAGCATGAACATCATGACTATTGTTAAGATGAGGGCGAGTGTGATGGGGGCGAATGTATCTTTTAAGATATCCAATAGCCTTACGAATGTGAGCGCGGCAAACAAAACCATAGCGCCTTGCGCAAAATTAAAGACACCCGAGGCCTTAAAAATAAGTACAAATCCGAGAGCAACTAATGAATAAAGCACCCCAGCCATTAAGCCACTGATTAAAACTTCAACGAAAAATCCCATATTTATGATCCCAATCGAGCTAGAACTAGTCTTATAGTTCTAGTTCCTCTGTTCCAATTAATCTGCTACGCCTAAATAAGCGTCAATTACTTTTTTATTAGCCCTGATTTCAGTTGGCGTTCCGTCACCAATCTTTTTACCGTAATCAAGCACGATGATTCGGTCAGACAAATCCATAACCACCCCCATATCGTGTTCTATAAGAACAATTGTTGTCCCAAATTCGTCATTGACATCGAGGATGAAACGACTCATGTCTTCTTTTTCCTCGATGTTCATACCGGCCATCGGTTCGTCAAGAAGCAGCAACTCGGGCTCTGCAGCTAGGGCTCTGCCAAGCTCTACACGTTTCTGTAGACCGTAGGGCAATCGCCCAACTGGAGTTTTCCTAATTGATTGAATTTGAAGAAAATCGATGATTCCCTCAACCTTTTTTCTATGCTCAATCTCTTCGTTGCGTGCGGGGCCAATGTGTAAACATTGGGCCAGGAAACCGGCACTCATTTTCAAAGTGCGACCTGTCATGATGTTATCCAAAACGGACATACCTTTAAATAAAGCAATATTTTGAAATGTACGCGCGATTCCCTGAGATGCGGCCTCATGCGGCCTCATTTGTTGCCGGACATTGCCTTTGTAGGTAATTGATCCGGCGTTAGGGTGATACACGCCATTGAGCACATTCAGCATTGAGCTCTTGCCTGCTCCATTAGGGCCAATGATCGCTAAAATTTCATGTCCCCTCACTTCGAAACTGATGTCGGTGAGCGCTTTAACACCCCCAAATGCGAGTGAAATACCTTGAACTTTTAATATTATGGGACCTAACTTTCGATCGGTATCATTCATAGGTACTGCCGCAGTTTATGCGGTTACCTCTAGGTTGGATTGGGTTATTTTTGTATCAATGATGGAGATGTTTGCAGATATTGTCCCAGCGCGACCGTCTTCAAATTTCATCTGGGTCTCTATGAAGCATTCTCTAGCACCATTATAAAGCGCTGAGACTAGTACCTCATATTTTTCAGCGACAAAATTGCGACGAACTTTTCTAGTTCGGGTGAGCTCATCATCATCGGCATCCAGTTCTTTATGAAGAATAAGGAACCTTTTAATTTGCGCGCCTGACAGGGTTTCCTCCCGAGCGAGGTCTTGGTTAACTTGTTCAATGCAGCTTTGTAGCAACTTGTAAACTTCCGGTTTGCTAGCCAAATCAACGTAGCCTGAGTAACCAAGGCCTTGTCTCTCAGCCCAATTCCCGACAGCGTCCATTTCAATGTTTATGAAGGCGCATACCGCATCACGCTTATTCCCGAAACAGACCGCCTCTTTAATGAATGGAAAAAATTTAAGTTTATTTTCTAGAAATTGAGGAGCGAACATCGTACCGTCATTCAATGTACCAACGTCCTTTGCTCGATCTATGATCTTAAGATGACCATTCTGATCAACAAAACCGGCATCTCCTGTTCTAAAAAATCCATCTCGAGTGATTGACTCTTCTGTCGCCTGTGGGTTTTTGTAGTATTCCTTTAATAGCCCCGGACTTTTAACTAAAATCTCGCCTTTATCGCCCACTTTAATGTCCACGCCAGGCATAGGCCTACCTACTGAATCCAAACGGGTCTCCCCATTGGGTTGCTTACATACATGAGCGAGCGTTTCCGTTTGCCCATAGAGCTGTTTTAGATTAATGCCAATTGATCTATAGAACCGGTAAAGGTCAGGACCAATGGCTGCCCCACCGGTGTAGGCTACTTTGACGCGGCTCATTCCGAGATTATTTCTCAGGGGAGCGTATATAAAAATATTGCCGAGAAAATAAAGGATTCGGTTTTTTAAAGAGACCGCTCTCCCATCTATGATATCGAGGCCTGATTTGTGTGCAACCGCCATGAAGGTTTTGTAGAGCCATTTCTTGAGGTTGCTCGCATCCTCCATGCGTATCGTGACTAGGGTCAGCAAGCTTTCAAAGACGCTTGGTGGTGCAAAATAGTATGTGGGCCCAATTTCTCTCATGTCGATCATTACGGTTTCCGACGATTCCGGGCAGTTAACGGTATAACCCGTTACGATGGATTGAACATAACTAAATAAATGATCCCCGACCCACGCCATTGGTAGGTAGGAAAGAATTTCACCATCGTCACTGTACCCGTCGAAATTCATATCTGCTCTAGCGACATGAATACATGCTCGATGCGTTAAACATACTCCTTTGGGCTTACTCGTTGTTCCAGAGGTATAGAGAATGACTGACACATCGTCCGTATGACATTTTTCGAGTTCGCGCTCGAGAAAGTCAGGTTTTTCTTCTATGAATTTATGGCCGAGGCTCCGAATGTCTTCGTAAGCTATGACAGCGGGATGATCATAGTGGCGCATCCCTCTTGGCTCGTCGTAAATGATGCATCGTAACTTGCTACATCGAGGCATGATTTCAAGCAGTTTATCGACTTGTTCTTGGTTTTCGACAACCGCAAACTGGATTTCTGCGTCGTTAAGGAAGGAGATCATTTCCTCAGCGATCGCGTCTTGATAGAGTGGAACGGGAATTCCTCCAAGGGATTGTGATGCCGCGAAAGACCAATACAGACGAGGCGCGTTGTCACCGATGATGGCTAGGGTATTTCCCCTGACATAGCCCTTTGATGCAAGCCCTCCGGCAAGCCATTTAACTTCATCAGCAACCGCAGACCAGTTCCAGCTTTGCCAGATGCCAAGATCTTTTTTTCGAATGGCTGTTTTAGATGCTATGGTCTTGGCGTTTTTCAAAATTAACGCACACAACGTATCGTCCCGAGAACTCGGGTTTTTGTCTTTCAACAATTTTCTCCTCATGAGCCACTAACGTGCCCTTATTACTTATACAATTACTCTAGTACAAATCGGCTATGAATACAAAGGGCAAATGCGCTGTTTGTACCAAGCGAATACGATAATAGGTGCATTTACTTTTATTCGGACAAATTTTGCGCATGGGTAGAGAAAAATCATTGTTAGTTGATTCGGCTGCGGCATGGTGTCGATTATGTCTCGTGCTTTTGATGTCTGTCGTTGTTGGGGTTGGGATGTGGTCCATCGTGGTTAGTTTGCCAGCCATTCAATTAGACCTGGGAATTACGAGGGCGCAGGCATCTTTTCCATACGTCTCTACGATGATTGGGTATGGCTTGGGCGGTATTGCGTTTGGTCGTTTTTCGGACAAGCACGGGATCTACAAAACTGTAGTAGTTGGCATCTTTGCGATGGCTGCAGGCTATGGTTTGGCCTCGTTTGCCACTGGCGTTGGGTTTTTGAGTGTATCGCATGGTTTATTGATCGGTGTTGGCACGTCAACCACGTTTGGGCCACTTATCGCTCACGTATCTCATTGGTTCGAGCGCCGTAAGGGCGCCGCAGTCGGCATTATCGCCAGCGGCCAGTATTTGTCAGGTGCTATCTGGCCAACTATTTTGGAGGCGACTATACAAGATTTTGGTTGGCGGCAGACTTACTGGATTGTTGGCATAACACTTCTTGTTTTAGCGTTGCCTTTGTCTTTAGTCTTGAGACGTACGCCAACAAGACAAGGACAAGCCGCCGTTGCGGGGCAAGCATCATCACTTACCAGATGGCCGGTTTCCCCTTTTTGGTTGATTACCTTACTCATGATTTCAGTTTTTTGTTGTTGTGTCGCGATGTCTATGCCTCAGGTTCATCTGGTTGCATTTTGTGGGGACTTGGGTTTTGGCACGGCCACCGGAGCAAAAATGCTGTCAGTAATGCTTGCTTTTGGCGTGGTCAGCCGTCTGGGATTTGGTTGGTTGTCCGATCACATAGGCGGCTTGAAGACGGCAATAATAGGGGTATTTCTACAAGGCATTGGACTAGCGCTATTCTTATTTTTTGATACGCTTGTCTCGCTTTACCTCATCTCAGCGATCTTTGGTTTATTTCAAGGTGGCATTGTGCCAGCTTACGCTATGGCGGTTCGAGAGTACTTTCCTCAAAGGGTGGTCGGAGAGCGGGTTGGTATGGTGATGATGGCGTCTGTGTTGGGTATGGCTGTTGGTGGGTGGGCGCCTGGGTATCTTTTTGATCTCACTGGAGGGTATGACGCTGCTTTTGTGAACGGCTTGCTTTGGAACACCTTACCTTTGATTATCGTTGGTTGGATAATCATTCGTATTCGACAGATGCCCCCTGCGGCTTAAGAGCTTGCTCGCCAATCGAAAAATTTTATTATCTCGTATGTTTTCTTGCTTCAAACTCTCTGCGGTATCGATTAAGTAATCAGAACACGATCCGTAGTGTCCAGACGCTTTCATGGCAATTGAGACGACTCGATCTTCATCCAATTTTCCGGCATACGCAGAACTTGACCGGTCAATGACGAAGGTGACTGCGTGTATAACGCCTTGGGCTGTTTCGGCCCGTACCCATTTTGGAATATAGACATTGCCCAACATTTCTCGTCTCCAAAGTATTAGGAGGTTTATCCCTTTTTTTTCTGCCTGCAATTGATATGCGATTCCTCGGCATGATCCGCCGTAATCAAGTGCTAGAACTAAGCCTGGATTCTCGGGAGATCCTCGGTTAATCCGAGACCAACAATAGAATCCACGGTGGTAACCATGAATTAGGGCTGGGCGCTTGTCGACATACTCCAACATCGGGTTCCAGATGAGTGACCCGTAGCCAAAAACCCAAATAGGTTGATTTTTAGGTTGTTCTTTCAGGGTTCTGTTCAAGGAGTCAAGTAGTTGTTCTTCCGAGAGCATGATTGCGCTATGCCCTGATTGCTCCACTGCTCGTCGCACGGAGTCGTTTTCAAGCATGTTTCGTTTTATCTTTGTTTTTTCGTGAGGCGGCATTTTTTTGAGGTAACCTAGTGTGACGGTAACTCTTTTGGTAGTGATGCCTACAACTTACACCTTGAAGCCCCATATCGACAACCCGGTCGATAATTTTTCTGCATCAGTAATGATGGAGCGGTCAACGCAATTTCGTTGGCTCTTAACCTATGAAATATTAGGCAATACACAAGCAATAGCTTTCCCTGATAGGACGGCATCTGGAAGGAGTACAAAATTATGGGAAGAAACATGCTTTGAGCTTTTTATTCGTAATGTTGACGGTGAGTATGTTGAGTTTAATTTTGCTCCTTCGGGCCAGTGGGCATGCTTTCATTTTGATCGCTATCGAACAGGTATGAGAGATGTAAACCTTGATGCTCAGCCAAAAATATCGGTTGCTGTTACTCCTCAATTATTTCAGCTTAAAGTTTCGTTAGACTTGGCGGATGTTGGTTTGCTTGGTCGCCCAGATGCCACTCTTTTTATTGCACTAACCAGTGTTATGAAGTTGCAAGATCAGCGATACTGCTATTTCGCCTTAGAATTTCCGAGTGGCTCCCTTGATTTTCACCATCCGGCGGGATTTTTTGGAGTTTAAAAATGTTTAAGCAAAATGAAGGGTTGTTGCTATGAAATTTGGCCTTGACCGGCTTAGAGAAGAGGAGGCGCTACAACAACAGTTAGTGGGCAGTCGGCTGGCGTTGCTTGGGCACCCGGCGTCTGTTGACGAACATCTTACTCATGCCATTGATGTTATCTCAGGGATATCGAATTTAGAACTGGTCGCAGCATTTGGTCCGCAGCATGGGTTAAGGGGCAACAAACAGGACAACATGGTTGAATCTTCAGACTTTATAGATCCCGTTCATAAAATCCCAGTCTATTCTCTTTATGGGGACGTCAGGCGCCCAACACAGGCAATGATTGAAAGCTTTGATGTTTTGTTGGTGGACCTTCAAGACTTAGGTTGCCGTATTTACACGTTTATCACGACCTTACGTTACTTACTCGAGGCGTGTGCCAAATATAAAAAAAGAATTTGGGTTCTTGATCGGCCTAATCCGATTGGCAGACCTGTTGAAGGTCTTTTGCTCAAGCCTGGCTGGGAGAGCTTCGTAGGCGCTGGTTTGCTCCCAATGAGGCATGGGTTGACCCTCGGAGAGTTGGCGCAGTGGTTTGTCGACAAATACGAACTGGCGGCAGACTTAACGGTCGTTGAAATGGAGGGCTGGAACCCTTCGCATGGCCCTGGCTTTGGTTGGCCTTCGAGTGAGCGAACGTGGATCAATCCTAGTCCCAACGCGCCCAACTTAGCTATGGCGCGATGTTATCCAGGGACCGTGATGCTCGAAGGGTCATTATTGTCAGAAGGGCGTGGAACTACGCGTCCTTTAGAAATGTTTGGTGCGCCAGATCTTGCGGCTCAGCTTTTGATCGATTGTATGCGTCGTCTTGGTCCGGAATGGATGATGGGATGCACTTTAAGGGCTTGTTGGTTTGAGCCCACGTTTCATAAACACGCAGGGCATTTGTGTGAGGGTCTTCAGATTCACGTGGATGAGCCAAGTGGCTATGATCATCTTCAGTTTAAACCCTGGCGATTAATGTCTCTGGTTTTTAAAGCACTTAAGTCGCTCGATGGTGGCTATCCGTTGTGGCGAGAGTTTCATTACGAATATGAGAAAGACAGACTCGCCATTGATTTGATTAACGGTAGCCCTTTGCTTCGAGAGTGGGTGGAAGACGATAAAGCCAATACTCAAGATATGGAGGCTTTAGCTCGAGCGGATGAAACGTCATGGTTAGAAGAGAGGCGCGAATACCTAATCTATGACTGAATATATATATAATGTTTGCGACAACGCTCTATCCAATAATGGCAATAATTGAATTAACCATAAATTGGCTCTTGCAGTACCAGATTGAGCTCCTATGGTTAGGTCTAGTTTCAATCATCACTTTTTTGTCGGGTTTATTTGTAATGCCTTGGGTGATTTTGCGATTGCCCGAGGATTATTTTTTAAGGACAGAGGGTGATGCCAGAGTAAGTAATCGCTCTGTGGCGAAAATTTTTATATTTGTCGTTAAGAATGTGACTGGTAGTTTACTAGTGTGTATCGGGTTCTTGATGTTATTTTTACCTGGTCCGGGGGTATTGGTGGCGTTAATTGGATTTGTTCTAGTCGATGTGGCGGGAAAAAGACGAGTAATTGTTTGGGTTTTGAGGGTCACTAATTTACGTGAAATTATTAATAAGTTTCGGAGCGGGCAAGGGATGGCGCCTTTTAAATTTGAAGAGTAATTAATTTATTTTTGTGAAGGGAGTAAAAATGGCAAGTCATGCGACTGGAGAAGGAGGCATTCCACCGAGGAATGTTGAAAAAGACGGATTAACTCGTGTTTTTACCTTAGGTGGATCTTACGGGTTAAGAAATTACACGGTTAAGGGTTTGCGTGATCAAAAAGGGAAAAGAGTTCTTTGTGAGACCTTACCGTTTTCTGCTGAGGAGGCTGCTGCGGCTGAAGAAGCTGGGATCGATACCATGAAGATTCGGTTCGATCCAAAACAGCCCCACTTGGCAAAGGCAGTCCGAGATGCAGCACCAAAAACTTTTATGGCATTTTCGGTACCTTTAGTTGCAGCGGCGAGTGAAGATGAGGCCGTGCGCGTTGCTTATACCGCCATGGAGTTAGGCGCTGATGCGATTATGTGTCAATGGTCCCCACGTTTTGTAAGCGCAGCCGCTGAAGCGGGTGTTCCGATTCAAGGTCACGCCGGGCTTGTGCCACGCAAGAGCACATGGACGGGAGGGCTCAAGGCGGTAGGTAGAACTGTAGATGAGGCGCTTCGGGTTTATCAAGAAATCAAAACTTTAGAAGATGCTGGCGCATATGCCGTGGAGGTTGAGGTCGTTCCGGAGGAGTTATTGATCGAGATCAGTAAGCGCACGACATTGGTTACATCTTCAATCGGCGGTGGCAAAGGCGGCGATATTCAATTTTTATTTGCTGAAGATATTTTGGGCAATAGCCCACCACCTTATCCTCGACACTCGAAGCAGTATCGAAAGATTTATGAGTTGCAACAAGCAATTCATAACGAAAGAGTCGGTGGCTTTAAAGATTTTATCCAAGATGTTCGAGGCGGAACATTCCCTGGGCGAGAGCATGTGATCAAAGCTGCTGATACACTGATCGGTGAGTTTCTCGATCGAATAGATTGAGTAATCAATGTGCGGCTAGGTGCTCAACAAATAGATTAAGGGGTAACGAGCCTCTTAACTTTTGTAGACAACTAGCCGGAGAATTCGATCTTCGTTTGTATTGAGCCAGAAGACCGCTGTCGATCGCAGACACATAATGTACTAAAGTACGGGAGCAATAGGTGCGCAGGTTAGCATTACATTGGCAAATTATTATCGCGATTGTTCTTGCTGGGATTACTGGCTCAATTGTTAAGCATTACTCGCAAGGTGGCGAGTCAGTGGCGGTCTTGGGTATAGGCCTTAATGCGATCTTTGCATACGTTGGTCAATTATTCTTGAATGCCCTCAAAATGATCATCGTTCCACTTATCGCATCGTCTATTATCGTTGGGATGTGTGCTATCGGCAGTTCTGGGACTAAGTTAGCAAAAATCGGGATGCGTACATTATTGCTTTTTGCTGTAACAACGCTGTTCGCGATACTTGTTGGTTTAGCGCTGATTAATCTGGTCGCACCTGGTCAATATGAAGGGCGACCAGTGGGTGATTTATTGGCTTTTCAGAGTACCGATCCATATGTTCTCCAAGAGAAAATTGAAAATAAGGGCGCAAGTGACGTCGCCGAAATTTTTCTGCGCATGGTCCCGCCCAACATTATTAAAGCCGCTGCAGAGGGGGAGATGCTCGGGGTAATCTTTTTCTCGATCTTGTTTGGGTTTTTCATCACGAAATTATCTGATGAGTTGCGGTATCCTTTTGAGTGTTTCTGGGATGCCACGTTCAGAGTTATGATGGGAATGACTGAGTGGATAATGAAATTCGCACCCATCGGAGTTTTTGCACTTGTGGCAGGTGTTATTGCGAAGACGGGTTTTGACGCAGCTCGACCATTAGCAGTTTTTTCACTCACGGTTTTTGGGGGGCTATGTCTTCATGCGCTTGTCGTATTACCCTTAATGTTACGCAGCCTTGCTCGGGTGAATCCTTGGGCGACTCTTCGGGCAATGTCCCCGGCAATTCTTACGGCATTTTCAACGGCTTCTTCATCTGCAACGCTACCAGTTTCAATGAAGAGCTTGGAGAAGAATGTTGGCGTTTCGAATAATGTGTCTAGTTTTGTGTTGCCGTTGGGAGCGACAGTCAATATGAATGGTACGGCCCTTTATGAGTGTGCCGCCGCAATGTTTATTGCTCAAGCTTACGGATTGGATCTGACACTTGGCGTTCAATTTACGGTAGTGGTTATGGCACTCTTAACCTCAATTGGTGTTGCCGGAGTCCCTTCTGCTTCTTTAGTCGCCATTGCGATTATTTTAGGTGTGATTGGACTGCCAGTAGAGGCTATAGGTGTTCTCATGGTTTTTGATCGCGTGTTGGATATGTGTCGCACTAGTGTGAACATCTGGGCGGATGCCGTATGTGCCACTATCATTGCTCGACTCGAGGGTGAAAAAACACAAGTAGACTTGAAATAAAAATCTGCTCAACCTAGTCTCCGCTAGCTTTGTATTCGGCGAACGCTCCAACTGCCTTTGGTAACTGTAAGCAGAGCGTGAGTGTTCGATAGAAACAAGGACTGAGTAGCGCGATCCTTAGGCCAGAATTTTAAAGTCCTCCAGACCCTTCCAAGTAATGAAAAATAGCAGCGTTGAAATAAGCATGCTCTTTGTTAGGAGAAGGAACCAATCAGTGCTGGATCGGGGACTTAACCAATAATTATCGTATCTAAGACTCCAATGAGGGGAGTTGATACGTTAGCAATCATGATCGGAATCGCGATTTTAAATAGGTCTGTATGGCGGATAGACCTAAGTCTCTCGTCGAGCGTCATTTTTTTACTCGCGAGCCGTGGCTCGGGTCGCCATAAGCGCCTACGGGTTTTTTTTATAGTTTTTGGCGTATTGCTTGTAGACATCAACGCCGAACGAGAAAAGCTTTGTGTTTTCATCCGAGAGAGGTCGAGATTGTCTTGCTGGATTTCCTGACCAAATCATTCCTTCGATGACTACGGTATTCGGAGTGGTGACTGCGCCTGCAGCTACGACGCCTCTGTTTTGAACGATGGTACCTTTTCCTATTGACGAGCCCATACCAATGATGCAATTGTCGCCAATGTCACAAGCATTTAATCGTACGTTATGGCCTATGGTGACGCGCTTTCCAATTTTGAGGTGCTCACCAGGGTCTAGAGTAATTCGTGAGTTATCTTGAATGTTACTCGCTGTTCCTAATGAGACTGAAGCATTTTTAGCCGCTATTTCAACTCCAAACCAGATGCTCGACTCTGCCGCTATTTCTAAATGGCCTACGACAGCTGCAGTGGGGGCTATGTAAAAGTCATCGCCAGCATGTTCCGGGATACCTTGTCCTGGCTCATGTTTAATGCCGGCTACTGGATTTTTTGAAAGAACCCACTCTGCCCCGGATCCACTTTTTCTAGATTTGACGATGTCTCGAAGTTGTTCAAGCTCGTCGGGTTCAATTTTTCGTATTGGTTTGGCAGGCACTCCTTGGTAAAGCCAGCCAGGCTCAAGCTGCTTGCCCGTAGGAACAACGCTATCGCTGCAGATTACAGATCCTTTGCCAACGTTTGCGTTATCCATGACTACGGCATGTTCGCCTAGTAAACAGTCTTCAGCAATCGTACATCCGTGTACGAGACCAAATCTACCCACCGTTACGTGATTGCCCAATATCGCCCCATGAGTACTATCAGCAATATGAACTGTTGCATACTCGCCAAACCAACATTCTGAGCCCACGTTAATTGCTTCTCCATCGGCTCGTAAAGTTACAAGATCTTCGAAGTGGCAGCGTTCACCTATGGTAGTTCGGCCTATGATGGAGACCCAACGCTGGCTTGAACAGTGCTCAGAGACCTTAGGGTGAAAATCCAGATAAGGGATAATTTTCATGTGGGGCAACCTACTCTTTCGTGATTTACAGCAATTGCAGTTACGCAGCGAATCAAAGACCTAAAACGCTGGATTTTCCTGGTATGTACAACAGAGCGCTCTGAGTTTTTCAACGATATCATAAATGGTCGCGCCAACGTCAACGAGCTCAACACTGAAATGTTACATAGACCTTCGGTATTTTCCGCCAACCTCAAATAACGCATGGCTGATTTGGCCCAACGAACACACGCGAACGGCATCCATGAGAACTTCGAATACGTTTTGATTTTGAATGACAACAGTTTGTAGCCGTTCTAGCATCGCTGCAGATTCGTCGCTGTGTTTTTCTTGAAATGCTTTGAGCCGATTAAGCTGAGATTGCTTCTCTTCCTCGGATGAGCGAATTAAATCGACTGGTTCCAGCTTGGTATCCCCGTTCGGGTTTCGGAATGTATTGACGCCGATTAGCGGATGGCTACCATCATGTTTTTTATGCTCATAATATAATGACTCTTCTTGGATCTTTCCTCTTTGGTATCCCAGCTCCATGGCACCTAACACACCCCCTCGTTCGGAAATTGAATCGAACTCTTTGAGCACAGACTCTTCTACTAAATCAGTAAGTTCTTCAATAATAAAGCTGCCTTGGTTGGAGTTTTCGTTTTTTGCTAGCCCCCACTCGCGATTAATAATTAACTGTATTGCCATAGCGCGACGTACACTCTCCTCTGTAGGTGTGGTGATGGCCTCATCATAGGCATTTGTGTGCAGAGAGTTCGCATTGTCATAGGTCGCGATTAGGGCCTGAAGCGTGGTTCTAATGTCATTGAAGTGAATTTCTTGAGCGTGCAGCGATCGACCAGATGTTTGGCAGTGATATTTTAGTTTTTGTGATCTCTCGTTTGCTCCGTAACGATCTCGCATAGCGACTGCCCATATTCTTCGAGCTACCCTGCCTATAACAGTGTATTCAGGATCCAAGCCATTACTAAAAAAGAAACTTAAGTTTGGCGCGAAATCGTCGATTTTCATGCCGCGTGCTAGATAAGCTTCAACGAAAGAAAATCCGTTACTGAGCGTAAATGCAAGCTGCGAAATCGGGTTGGCGCCAGCTTCGGCGATATGGTAGCCGGAGATGGAAACCGAGTAGAAATTCCTAACATTTTGGTCAATGAAGTATTGCTGCACATCGCCCATGACTTTCAAACTAAACTCAGTAGAAAAAATACAGGTATTCTGCCCCTGATCTTCTTTGAGAATATCCGCTTGTACTGTTCCCCTTACGGTGCTCAGGGTTTGTTTTTTGATGCTATCTTTTTCGGCTTCAGAGGGTTCTCGTCCTTCTTGCTCCTTGAACTTGTCGAATTGTTGATCAATGGCTGTATTCATGAACATAGCGAGAATCGTTGGTGCAGGACCGTTGATTGTCATGGAGACGCTGTTCGTTGGCGCGCAAAGATCAAATCCTGAGTAAAGAACTTTCATGTCCTCAAGTGTGGCAATTGATACTCCTGAATTGCCAATTTTTCCGTATATATCAGGTCTCAGGTCTGGGTCAAAGCCATATAACGTGACCGAATCAAAAGCTGTTGATAGCCGTTTCGCGAGCATATCCTTGGACAGAAGGTGAAAGCGTTTATTTGTTCTAAATGCATCTCCTTCGCCAGCAAACATTCTTGTTGGGTCTTCATTTTCTCTTTTGAAAGGAAATGCGCCGCCTGTGAACGGGAAATATCCAGGCAGGTTCTCGAGCAGTAGCCACTTCAGGATTTCACCTTCATCTTCAAATTTAGGTAATGAGACTCGAGGTATCAGGCTGCCTGACAATGACTGATATTTAAGTTCTGTGCGAATTTCTTCTTCTCGTATTGTTACAATGTGGTGCTCTCCCGAATACGTATTTTTGAGTTTAGGCCAATTAGAGAGGAGGTTTTTACTATTCGGATGGAGTCTATGGTCTCGGTCAGAAACTAAACGTTGAATGTGCGATACATCTCCGTTTGTTTCTTCCTTAACTATGGCAGCTGCAGATTTAAGTTGTTGGCGTTCGCGCGCTAAACGTGATTCGGTGAGCACACGTTTTTTGTATGAACGTATGGTGTTTGAAATTTCCGCAAGGTAGCGCGTCCGATCAGGAGGAATAATACTGGTGACCTTTGTAGAGGATTTGCCTTTGACGTTAGGCAGTTTTCGGCCTACCCTCACCAGACCATGTTCGACTAGAGCATCAGCGACGGTGTGATAGAGTGCAGTCACTCCACTATCATTGAATCGTGATGCGATCGTCCCGAAAACGGGCATAGCACTCGGGCTTTCGTTGAACTTCTGGTGATTGCGTTGATATTGTTTTGATACATCGCGAAGCGCATCCTCAGCGCCGCGGCGATCAAATTTGTTTATCGCAACGAGATCAGCAAAGTCGAGCATGTCTATCTTCTCAAGCTGGCTAGCTGCGCCGTATTCTGGGGTCATGACGTATAGGGATACATCTACAAAAGGCACTATTGCGGCGTCACCTTGGCCAATGCCTGAGGTTTCGATAATGATTAGATCAAACCCGCTACACTTACATGCCGCGATGGCTCCAGGCAGGCAATCAGCCACCTCTCTCCCCCCGCTTCGGGTTGCAAGTGAGCGCATATATATCTTTACGCCGTCAAGCGCATTCATTCGAATGCGATCGCCCAATAACGCGCCACCTGTTTTGCGTCGAGATGGATCAACGGCAATGACTGCGATATTGAGGTTGTCTCCTTCATCAAGTCTAAACCGTCGAATTAACTCATCGGTTAATGAAGATTTCCCCGCCCCTCCAGTGCCTGTTATACCCAGGACGGGAATCTTGTTTACCAGGCTTCCTGCGTGGGCCAAGATGCTTTGATAGAAATCGCTATCTATCGATTTGTCTTCGATAGCCGAGATTACTCTTGCCAGCTCGCCGTGAGCAGATTTGGAGATTGAGTCAAGGGAGCCAACTAAAGCGGGTGATTTCGCCTTTCGTGCCCGTTGGATCATGTCGTCGATCATTCCCTGAAGACCCATGGTAGCGCCATCTTCGGGTGAGTAAATTTTCGCTATGCCATATTCGTGTAGTTCTTTAATTTCAGTTGGGACGATGACGCCACCACCGCCACCAAACACCCGAATATGTCCGACGCCTCTTTCGCGGAGCAGATCGATCATATATTTGAAATATTCAATGTGGCCGCCTTGATAAGAGCTAACGGCGATACCTTTCGCATCCTCTTGAACCGCAGCTGTAACGATTTCGTCGACAGACCGATTGTGTCCAAGGTGAATAACTTCCGTGCCACTGCCTTGCAGCATTCGTCTTATGATATTGATGGAGGCATCATGGCCATCGAAAAGGCTGGCCGCAGTCACAAATCTTATTTTTGCCCCAATGCCGGCGGGATCGGTAAGCGGATTGTCTTTTAAGTTTGTCATTAATTATCAGTACTCAAAATAGAAGGTGTAGAGAGCTATCGTGAAAATTTTTAAAGGTCCTTCGGCTCATTGAATAAATCATTTGTCCCATCAAAAGGACGATTGCTAAATTGCTTTTATGTTATTTCTTGCAAAATTCCTTCACGCGCTTCTTCAGAGATTTGACGGCAGCCTGCATTAAATTTAGCCATCTCCTCTGATTTTACATGACCGTAGCCTCTTGTTTCCGATGGTAGCTCAATGATCTCTTTTGGTACATTTTTATTAAATACCTCTGACTTGGCGAGATTTTTCTCAACCATTGTGATGTAATCCGCCACCAGCTGCCTTGAGAGGTTTTTGCGCGCAGGTTTTTATCAAAAATTCAGGGATTTGCCATGCTAAGTCAACTTTATGTATTGTGCACCCTAAAAGATAGGTCAATCTCGCCACCTATTGAGCCCTCTAATGGAATGAACGTATGATGCGTTGTAGTCAAGGATTGTGTCTGAAGGGACGACCACTTTGTTAGATGCGGCAGGTACCGAGCACGAAGTAACTTCTGGAGTAACCAGAATTGTGTGTGTTGTACCGAGTATTACCGAGCTACTTTTTGAGTTAGGTTTGGGAGATATGGTTGTCGGTCGAACGGGATTCTGTTTTTATCCGAAAGATGTGGTTAAACGTGTTCCTAAAGTTGGTGGCACGAAAGATTTTGATTTAGACAAGCTGCGATCTCTCCGCCCTACGCACCTGATTGTGAATGTCGATGAGAATCCAAAGGAGTTGGTTGACTCCGCCCGCAGCTTCATTCCTAACATCGTTGTAACGCACCCGCTTGGCCCCAAAGACAATGTGTCTTTATACCAATTGATGGGGCATCTGTTCCGCGCCACAGAACACGCTGAACGATTGACGGAGCTCTTTTCGGCGTCTTATCACTCCGCTATAGATCAGACGAGTAAGCTTAATCGTGAGCGCGTGTTATATCTTATTTGGAAAAAACCTTGGATGACGATTGGCCTAGATACTTATATTGCTCGCGTTTTGGCATCTGTGGGGTATGATCACATTGAATTAGATACTTCGATTCGATATCCTGAAGTAAACATTGAGCGCCTTGCTAGCAAGGTTGATCATATTTTGCTCTCGACAGAACCTTTTGCTTTTCGAAAAAAGGATGTTCAAGAGCTCCAAGCTGCAGTATGTCTTTTCGGTAAGCCTAAGGTTTCTTTGATTGATGCTGAGATGACATCTTGGTACGGCTCGCGGGCAATAAAGGGCTATGACTATTTGGCGGCTTTTCGAGCAGCTTAAGACTGCTACTCCGACGCGCAAAAATAGTGTGTCGATAAAACTGAATTCGAAATTCATATTGATTAGATTAGGCTCTTGTCGTCGTTAATTAATAAACTTTGCTGTTTATGAATAGATTGAAGCTACACCCTACATTAGTCGATCAGATTTATGAGGAAATTCTTTCTGAAATCGCTGAGGGAAAGTTTAATAAGAATAATCGACTTAAGTAGAAGTAAATTGCGCCAGTTTGCCGATGCTGTATACAACAAATTAAAAAATAATTATTAATCAATTAAAGTAATTAATAGGCCCGTTACATTGGATGCTGTATGTCTTTCGTTTCATCGGTTGTTGTTGGTTTTTTTATCTGCCCATATGATTGGAATTTTTTCAATACAGTTTGCATTTCTATTTTGGATAAAACTTTTGGTTTTCCAATTTGTAATGCCCTCCAGTATTGCTCACATAGCGCCTCGACTTCAACAGCTAGCTTAAGCGCTCTCTCGAGCGTTTCTTCAATACAGATCATGCCATGATTTGCTAGTAGGCAAGCTTTACGATCTTTAAGTGCTGAAAGTGCCGAATCAGAAAGTTTTTGTGTTCCAAACGTTGCGTATGTTGCACATCGGATATTGTCACCGCCACAGATTGCGACCATGTAATGGAATGCTGGGATGTTCATCCGAAGGCAAGAAAGGGATGTTGCGAAGCTCGAGTGAGTATGCACGATCGCCCCTACGTCAGAACGGTTATGGTAGATATCGTGATGGAAACGCCATTCAGAAGAGGGCGCGAATTTCCCATGTGGTTTGGCCAACTTATCAATGTAGACGATATCGTTAGGTTTGGTCATTTCATAGCGCAATCCAGAAGGAGTTATTAGACATCCTTGATTATGACGAGCGCTAACATTTCCTGAGGTACCTCGATTAATGCCTAACGCGTTCATTGCGATCGAGGTTTTGATAATTTGGCGACGGATATTGAGTGCTGTGGTCATTAGTTAGCTATTAATTTTTTATGAATTGTATAACACCATCCTTTGTTGCACTTGCCTCGCGAATGAGTTCTCCCTCCCACCAGAGAAAATTAAGGTGTGCAATTGCTTCGCCCATTGCAAAAAATGTCTGATAAGCATCAAGTGTTCTTTCGAACAATGTAGGTAATATCTGGAATGCATTCTTTGGTTCATTACAAATAGAGAGGAGTTTATTGAGGCGCTCTTCGTGATGTATTTTAAGTTGTTGGATTCTAGCGTGCATTCCCACAAATGGTAGGCCATGCGAGGGGAGTACGAGCGTGTCAATCGGAAGATTTTCAAAGCGATCAATAGATGTTAAAAACTCCTTTAATGGATTGCTTTCTTGGCTATGAGGCCAAACCGCAATATTGGTCGATATCTTTGGAAGTAACATGTCGCCAGAGATAAGCACTTGTTCCTTTTCGCAGAAAAGAGAGAGGTGCTCTGGGGAGTGCCCGCTTCCGACTATGGCTTGCCAAGATCCTTCACAGATGTCTAATTTATCTCCATTTGTGATTCTCAGGAAAGAGGTTGGTAGCGAGCGAACCAATGGTTTGTAATGATCGCTCTTTGTCGCGACGGTGCTAACTTCATCGTTGGGTAGTCCATGTGCCCGAAATAATTCTCCGAGTGCGTGTGCGGTGTGTGTGGCAGCACTTTCGAAGATTGCATGAGCTGTTAAGAACTCTGAAGGAGTCATCCATACCGATGCGTGCGTTCGTTTGCTCAACCAGTCGGCGTTCCCAATGTGGTCTGGATGGCAGTGAGTCACGATAATTTTTGAGATTTCAGAACCACTGAGTTCATCATCTAGGATTTGCTTCCAACCGTCTTGGCTTCGGTCATCGGAGATCCCCGTGTCTACAATAACCCACTTGTCCTGGTCTTGAATTAGCCAAGTGTTGATATGGTCTAGAGCGAAGGGTAACTGGTGTCGACACCAGTGAATCCCATTGGCTACTTGTTGATACGTGCCTGTTTCAGGGATTACTGCAAATGGAAAGCTGAGAGAAGATGACAAGTGAGATGATTGTTTTATAGACATGTAGAACTCTTAGGGCTTTAAGCCCTCGCTTTTTGAAACGTGCTTGGATAATGGTAATTATATAGGTTGCAATTCTAATGAGGCTGAAAACCCTTCGTAAAAGGATTTAGCTCGGTGACGTATTATAATCATCAAAATAAAAATAATTGTCGAGGTGCGAAGTCATTTTGAGGTCGCAGTTGGGACCGGGTTTGTTTATCTAGATTTAACTTGGACGAAAAGACTTTAGAGGTCAAATAAAAATGAATACACATGATGTGGTGATTGTCTCGCTCGCGCGAACTCCTATGGGGGGCTTTCAGGGAGTCTTCAAGAGTCTAACGGCATCCGAGTTAGGAGCTGTATCAATTAAAGCTGCAGTTGAGCGGGCTCAAGTATCCGTCGAGTTGATCGAAGAGGTGGTTATGGGCTGTGTGCTGCCTGCCGGACAGGGGCAAGCGCCATGTAGGCAGGCATCGATTGGTGCTGGACTGCCGCTCTCAGTCGGTTGTACAACGATTAATAAAATGTGTGGTTCGGGAATGAAGGCGGTGATGTTCACACATGATTTGATCAAAGCCGGCAGCGCTCAAATCGCCGTGGCGGGAGGTATGGAGAGCATGACGAATGCACCCTATCTTTTGCCGCGCGTGCGTTCAGGTTACCGACTCGGACATCAAGAGGTTAAGGATCATATGTTTCTTGATGGGCTCGAGGATGCGTATGACAAGGGACGTTTAATGGGTGCTTTTGCAGAGGATTGTGCTGCGGCATACCAATTTTCGAGAGAAGAACAGGACGCTTTTTCGATAACGTCACTTGAGCGTGCTAAGAGGGCCAACGAGGATGGTTCTTTTGATTGGGAGATTGTGCCGGTTGATGTTCCCACCAAAGAAAAAGAAGAGTGCATCCGCCGAGATGAGCAGCCGTTTAAGGCAGATTTCGAAAAGATTCCAAATCTTAAACCTGTATTTAAAAAAGATGGAACTGTAACAGCAGCGAATTCGAGTTCGATATCTGACGGTGCGGCGGCTCTGGTTTTGATGTCCCGAAAGGCTGCAAATGAGCTCGGTATAACTCCTCTCGCTCGGATTGTTGCGCACTCAACGCATGCCCAGGAACCTGGGTTATTTACTACAGCGCCAATTGGTGCTTTAGGAAAGATTTTTGTCAAAACTGGTTGGTCCGCTAAAGATATCGACTTATTTGAAATAAACGAGGCTTTTGCCGTTGTTCCGATGGCTGCTATGGAGGAGTATAAACTTGATCACCGAAGAGTTAACGTACATGGTGGAGCCTGTGCGCTTGGTCATCCTATTGGGGCATCGGGGGCCAGAATTTTAGTGACGTTAATCGGAGCGCTGCGCAAGATGGGAGGGCGAAGAGGTGTGGCATCTCTTTGTATTGGTGGTGGAGAGGCTACTGCAATGGCTCTTGAGGTTGAGAGTTTCTAGTAATTGAAGATTTGATGATTTGGGTCGATAAGGAAATTGGAGATGGGAGTTGCTATTAAAGAGATAGAGTTTTATTTTGATTTTTCGTCGCCATTTGGATATTTTGCAGCTACCAAAATTAGGGCGATTGGTGATGAGTTTGGCCGGGAAATTTCTTGGAAACCGTTTATGCTTGGTGTAGCATTCAAAGTGACGGGTGGTATGCCTCTTCCGATGTGGCCTTTGAAGGGGGAGTACTCCAAAAGAGATATGGAGCGCACCT
The DNA here is from genome assembly GCA_027624715.1 of Pseudomonadota bacterium. NCBI lineage: Bacteria > Pseudomonadati > Pseudomonadota > Pseudomonadota bacterium. Next base: position 47,512 of record JAQBTV010000003.1, on the reverse strand, counting down.
CAAGGCTATGGGGTATCCCTTATGAACAACCTGATAAATTTCCGATTTCTACTCAAGTGCCTTGTCGCTTAATCTATTGGCTGTAAGCTGCAGCACCAGAAAGGCAAGAAGAAGCAATTTTGAAGTTGTATGAGGCGTATTTCGTAAAAGGGTTAGATATATCCTCGCCTGAAGTTGCCGCTCAGGTTGTTTCTTCAATTAAGGGGTCTCAGGAGGAGTTGATTGCCGCGACCTAGGATCCACAAATGAAAGTGCGTTTGAAAGACGAATGCGACATAGCTATTCAAAAAGGTGTTTTTGGATCTTCATATATCATTGTCGATGGCGAGCCATTTTGGGGCTCTGACCGCCTCGACCAGGTTAGAGAATGGTTACGAACTGGTGGGTTTTAAAAGGGGATAAAATGATCTTGAAGAAGGGGATTAAGGATTTAGTTTCAGAGGCAAATCAAGCGGTTCGAACCATACTGATTGATGAGGCTGTTGCGAAAATCGATGATCCTGACCCGCTGTTTGTGGATATTAGGGATGTGCGGGAGTTAGAGCGAGAAGGAATGATTCCTGGTGCATTTCACGCTCCGAGAGGAATGTTAGAGTTCTGGATTGATCCAGATAGCCCGTATTACAAAAAGGTCTTTGGCAGTAGAAAGTTTTTTTATTTTTATTGTGCTTCTGGGTGGCGATCTGCCTTAGCGACGAAGACGGCCCAAGATATGGGATTGGAGGATGTTGCACATATCGAGGGCGGATTTAATAATTGGAAACAAGTTGGCGGGCCAGTCTCCGAAAGGTTTAAAGTTGTAGCGAAATGAATAAAATTAAAACCAAATTAAATGTTCGGTCTGAGGAGTTCCTTAGTAGTCGGACAGCTATGGAAGCATTGGTAGGAGACTTGAAGCAAAAATATGAGCAAGTCTGCGTTGGTGGCTCTGAAGCGGCGCGAGCAAAACACGTAGCTAGAGGTAAGCTGCTACCGCGCCAGAGGATTGATGCGTTACTAGACGATGGGGCGCCGTTTCTAGAGCTGTCCCAGCTTGCTGCTTACGGCATGTATGACAACGTAGTTCCCTCAGCAGGCATTGTGACCGGAATAGGTCGGGTATCCGGAGTGGAATGCATGATAGTGGCTAATGATGCCACGGTTAAGGGCGGTACTTATTTTCCGATGACGGTTAAAAAGCATCTCAGAGCTCAAGAAGTTGCACAGCAAAATAATTTGACTTGTATTTATCTCGTTGATTCTGGCGGAGGGAACCTTCCTAATCAGGATGAAATCTTTGCGGATAGGGAGCATTTTGGTCGTATATTTTTTAACCAAGCAAATATGTCGTCGCAGGGCATTCCACAGATTGCATGTGTAATGGGTTCTTGTACGGCGGGTGGCGCTTATGTGCCTGCGATGTCAGATGAGTCAGTGATCGTCAAGCAACAAGGTACTATCTTCCTGGGGGGGCCACCTTTGGTGAAGGCGGCTACTGGGGAGGTCGTTAGCGCAGAGGACCTCGGTGGAGCAGACGTTCATGCGAGGGTATCAGGAGTTGTAGATCACTACGCACAAAATGATCACCATGCACTTGAGACTGTGCGGACGATTGTACGTAATTTGAATCGAACAAAATCAGTTGATTTGAATATTATTAATCCAGTTGAGCCAATCTATACGGCCGAGGAAATATACGGAGTTGTTCCACAAGACCTGCGCAAGCCATACGACGTAAGAGAAATTATTGCTCGTGTTGTTGACGGCAGTGAATTTGATGAGTTTAAGGCGTTATATGGCACAACGCTTGTGACCGGTTTTGCACGCATTAACGGTTATCCTGTAGGGATTATAGCTAACAACGGTATTTTATTTTCCGAGTCTTCTCTGAAGGGCGCTCATTTTATTGAGCTCTGTTGTCAGCGAAAAATTCCGTTGGTCTTTTTGCAAAACATTACTGGATTTATGGTGGGCCAAAAATATGAATCTGGTGGTATCGCGAAGGATGGCGCGAAGTTAGTTACTGCGGTAGCTACCGCTAAAGTACCTAAATTCACTGTGATCATCGGAGGTAGTTTTGGAGCAGGCAACTACGGGATGTGTGGACGAGCTTATTCACCACGATTTCTTTGGATGTGGCCTAACGCCAGAATATCAATAATGGGTGGTGAGCAGGCTGCAAGTGTGCTCTCAACGGTGAAGCGCGAAGCTATGGAGCATACGGGGCAGACTTGGTCGGCTGCTGAAGAGGAGTCTTTTAGAAAGCCGTTAATGGAGCAATATGAGCATCAAGGCCACCCCTATTATGCAACCGCTCGGCTATGGGATGACGGGATTATCGATCCGGCGCAGACCCGGCGCGTTTTGAGCCTAGCAATTTCCGCAGCGCTCAATGCGCCTATTTCTGAAACGCGATTTGGCGTATTTCGAATGTAATGTAAGGTAATTATGATTTATACAACGCCAGAGCATGATGCATTACGCGAGCAAGTCGCTAGATTTTTAGAGCGCGAGGTTGAGCCTTATGGGCTTCAATGGGAGGAGCAGGGCTTTACGCCAAGGGATGTGCTTCGAAAAATGGGGAAGCTCGGTTGGTTGGGGATGACTTATCCGATTGAGCATGGTGGAGCTGAAACGGATTTTCTTACGTCTGTTGTCTTTCAAGAAGCGCTATCCATGTCTACGTTCGCTGGATTTATTGTTACTGTATTGGTGCATACCGATATGGCCTCACCCCACTTAATCCATGCTGGGACCCCTGAGCAAATACAAACCTATTTACCTAGGGTTATTTCAGGTGAATTAATCACAGCGGTGGGGATTTCTGAACCTGATGCGGGTTCTGATGTTGCGGGAATAAGAACAAAAGCTCGACGGGATGGTAGTGATTGGGTGTTGAATGGCTCCAAAATGTTCATTACAAACGGTGTTCACGCCGATCTTTATTTTATTGCGGCTAAGACTGACCCTGAGGCAAAAGGATCCCGCGGCATTTCGATGTTCCTTGTTGAAAAAGGCACTTCAGGATTTTCTGTGGGCCGCCAATTAGATAAACAAGGTTGGCGCTCATCTGATACTGCAGAATTAGTTTTTAATGAATGCCGCCTGCCTGCAGCGAGTCTTTTAGGAGAAGAGAATCACGGATTCTACGCGGTTATGAATAATTTTCAAATCGAGCGCATTGCTTTGGGGGCAATGGCTATTGGACATGCACTAACTGGCTTAAGGTTAACTACGGAGTGGACTAAGCAGCGAAAAGCTTTTGGTGGCGTTCTTTATGATAAACAAGTTATACGCCAACGATTGGCAATGCTCGCTTCAAAAACAGAGGCGGCTCGAGCGCTGCTCTACCACTGTGCCTGGTTGGTAAATGAGAATAAAGAGTGCGTCAAAGAGGTTTCGATGTTGAAGGCATTGACAGGAGAACTTGTAAATGAGGTGCTGTACTCGTGCCAACAATTTTTTGGCGGAATGGGGTGTATGAAGGAAAGCCCGATTGAGCGTCTTGTGCGCGATGCTCGAATTTTAGCAATTGGTGGTGGTGCGACTGAAGTGATGTTAGAAGAAGTTGCAAAGCGTTTGTACTTTTAGGCGATAGTGATGCACATGCTAACCACGATCGAAATTGAAAGACAGGCTAATGTTGCTTGGGTTTGGTTGAATCGCCCTGATGTTAGGAATGCATTTAACGACGTGATGATTCGAGAGTTAACGGAAACATTTGTTGCTTTAGGACAAGATTCGTCGGTCAAGGTCGTGATTCTCGCAGGGCGTGGGCCATCGTTTTGTGCTGGTGCGGATCTCAACTGGATGAAACGAACGTCGCAGTATACGTTCGAGGAAAATCGATCTGACGCCGGTAATTTGACGAGGATGTTAGATGTGCTGTATCGCCTACCAAAACCCACGATTGCCCGAGTTAACGGACATGCGTTTGCTGGCGGCATGGGATTGGTGTCTGCATGCGATATTGCGATCGCTTCAGAAGAAGCACAATTTTGTTTGTCTGAAGTCAGAATTGGACTAATACCTTCAACCATTGGTCCCTATGTCATATCTGCTATTGGTATTCGTGCGGCGCGCAGATATATGATGAGTGCGGAGCGGTTTACTGCCGTAGAAGCTCATCGTCTAGGGTTAGTGCATGAAGTTGTCGGCACTAACGCTTTAGACGACATGGTCAAAAATTTTGTCAAATATTTTAAACAGGGGGGCTCTGACGCACATCGAGAAACGAAAGCGCTGATTGAAACAATTGATCAGTCTGCTCTTGATCAGCGGTTACTTGATGAGACAGCAATTCGTATTGCTCGCGTTCGAGCTTCTAGTGAGGGACAAGAAGGTATTAGGTCTTTTCTAGAAAAAAGAAAACCGAATTGGGTGGGCGAGAGTGAGAATTGACGTCGACACATTCTAGGTTGAGGTATGTTTAATAAAGTTTAGCCCGATAAGTTGGTAAACTCACTTTGAGGTAATTCCTAATTAGTTAGCAGCTGCTACGGCTTAGATCGATGCCCGAAGTCGTTCGTGATTTATTCTTAGATACGATTTATAAATAAATGCGGTTTATTACCGCTTAAAATGATTGTGAGTGTTAAGTACTGATGTTTTCAAAGATCCTTATCGCAAATAGAGGTGAAATTGCTGTTCGGATTGCTCGAACAGCGAAAGCAATGGGTGTGCAGACCGTAGCTGTTTGCTCTGAGGTTGATGTGAAGGCTTTACACACGCATGTTTGCGATCAAAGCGTGATGATTGGTGGCGCATCACCTACAGAATCCTATTTAAATGGCCAACGAATCGTCGAGGCTGCGCTAACAACGGGTGCTCAGGCTATTCACCCAGGATATGGATTCTTGTCTGAAAACGCCGAATTTGCGGAGCTCTGTGAAGCTAAGGGAATTAAGTTTATTGGTCCTTCCTCAAGCGTGATACGTGCTATGGGGTTAAAAAGTTCAGCTAAGACGATCGCGGAAAAAGCTGGAGTCAAACTGTTGTCAGGTTTCCATGGCGAGGATCAAAGTGACGAAGTCCTTGCGACCGAAGCGAGCCGAATAGGATTCCCTTTGTTGATTAAAGCGAGCGCTGGTGGTGGTGGGAAGGGTATGCGCATTGTTGATCGATTAGACGATTTCATGACGGCTCTAGCTGCCGCAAGAAGAGAAGCAGAAAATAGTTTCAATAACGACCATGTTTTATTAGAACGCTATATCAAAGCGCCGCGCCATATCGAGGTGCAGATTTTTGCTGACCAGCAGGGCAATTACGTACACTTATTCGAGCGAGATTGTTCTCTGCAAAGAAGATATCAAAAGGTTATTGAGGAAGCGCCCGCTCCAGCTATTGAGGCGGAGATCCGGAGAAGTTTGGGAGAGACCGCAATCGCCGTTGCGAAGGCGGTGGGCTATGAGGGAGCGGGGACCGTCGAGTTCATTATGGATGAAAACCAACATTTTTATTTCATAGAGATGAATACTCGGTTACAGGTAGAGCACCCAGTTACTGAAATGATTACGGGACAAGATCTTGTGGAGTGGCAATTAAGAGTTGCTTCCGGGGAGATGTTACCTAAAAAGCAAAAGGATATTAAATTAAAAGGCCATGCTATTGAGGCTAGAGTGTATGCGGAAAATCCAGCGCGCAATTTTCTTCCGGTTTCGGGACGTATACAGTATCTAAAAGAACGAAGAGGTGCTGATTCTGACGTGCGTATTGATTCGGGTGTCCAGGTGGGTGATGACGTGGGTATTTATTACGACCCGATGATCGCGAAAATAATTTGTTGGGCCGAAACGAGGAAAGCTGCTTTGAATAAATTGCAGGTTGCGCTTTCGGATTATCAATTAGCTGGCATTCAAACCAATACTAATTTTTTAAGAGCATTGCTCTCTTTCTCCAACTTTAGCGAAGCAGAACAACATCCAGAAAATCTCAATACTGGTTTGATTGATCGGTACATGGAAAGCTTACATCAACAACAAGAGTTAACTTTAGTGAGTACTGTAGCTCTGTTTTTGGCTTATGAATTAAGGGGGATGTTGGGTGGTCAGCTGGGCTCAGGCCTGTCTTCAGATCCGTACTCGCCTTGGCGGTATGTTGATGGCTGGAGGCTTAACCGAGATGCGAGTCGTATTTTTAGATTCATCTGTGGCGATCAAACGCACGAAGTTGTATTGAGTTTGGGGTTAAATCAAATGCAATTTATATTCAATGGAGTTGAGTATGAGCTTAATGATGTGCACTACGATTCGGATCAAATACAATTAAATGTTTCTGGAAGCTTGTATGAAGGTGTTGTCTTTGAGGGTGTTTCTGGAGTGACAATTTTTTGTGATGGCCAGACAACAGCCATATCAAGACCCCAATTTGATTTGGACTTGGAGGAGGAATCTGGGAGCCTATTGATCGCTCCGCTGCCTGGGCGCGTCAGACAGATTTTAGTGAAGGTTGGGGACTCAGTGAATAAAGACCAGGCCTTAGTTATATTGGAGGCTATGAAAATGGAACATACGATTCTTTCATCTATGTCTGGAATAGTTGTGGAGATATTTTATTCTGAGGGAGATCAAGTGCTAGAGGGTGTAGAGCTTCTCGCGCTGAGGGGGGGCTGAGCATGAGTATACCGAACCGCGTCAAAATTGTGGAGGTAGGACCTCGAGACGGATTACAAAACGAAAAAGTACATGTGCCGACTGACATTAAAGTGGAGCTAATTAACAAGCTTGCGGATGCTGGTTTGTCGGTGATTGAGGTAGGTAGTTTTGTTTCTTCGAAGTGGGTGCCTCAAATGGCAGATACGAGAGAGGTATTTATACAATCGGCAATACGATCCGACGTTTGTTATCCCGTGTTAGTGCCTAATTTGCAAGGTTTGGAGGCTGCTATTGAAGCCGGAGTGCAAGAGATTGCTGGTTTTGCTGCAGCTAGCGAAATGTTCTCTCAAAAGAATACTAATTGCACGATTAAGGAATCCCTAAAGAGACAGAAAATAGTATGCGATGAGGCTATTCGTTGTGGGTTGCGTGTTCGTGGATATATATCTGTCGTGCTTGGCTGTCCCTACGAGGGAGCGGTCGATCCCGCAATTGTCGTGAATGTGGCCCAACAACTATACGAGATGGGTTGTTACGAGATTTCTTTAGGCGATACTGTTGGAGTTGGAACTCCGCAAAGAACTAGGGATCTTTTTGAGCATGTTACGAAAGTTGTGCCAATAGAAAATCTCGGCGGACATTTTCACGATACATATGGCCAGGCCATTGGGAATATTTTCTCGTCGCTAGAGGTGGGTGTATCTATTTTCGATAGTTCGATAGCAGGTCTCGGCGGTTGTCCTTATTCTCCAGGCGCAACAGGGAATGTTTCGACGGAGGATGTGCTCTATATGTTGGATGGTATGGGTATTGAAACAGGAATTGATATGAATAAGCTGCTTATCGCGTCGGAGTATATATGCGAGCACTTGGGACGATCCACCTTTTCCAGAGCTGGCCGAGCAATCCTGTCGAAGCGGTTGTGATATGAGTTCTATTGAATCACCATGTGTCGATGTCTGTCAGCTAAATGCCAGTAGTGGGGTTTGTCTGGGCTGCTTTCGAACAATAGAAGAAATCAGTATATGGATTGAAATGTCGGACGATGATAAGCGCAAGGTATTACACTTAGCGAAGGGAAGACAGTTATTGATGTTGTCTGAAGATGATTAAGGATCAATGATTGTTTTGAGTGGTAAAACTTGGATGGCTCTTATTTTATTATCGATGTGTTGAAATAAACCACGCACTTCAAAAGCTGTTAAACACAATGTGTCCGAAACATAGGCTACGTATTCAACTCTGAATGTTTTAGGCCTCCAGTCGCAAATTCGCAAGTCCACCCTGAGTACATCTCCATCTAAAACGACATGATGGAACTGCGCGCCGGACTCAATTAAACCCAACGCCAATCCATTAACGCGACTCGCAAGCGCATTGTGGCTGCCCCACTGCCTAAGCCAGTCATGAAAAGTTCTATCAATGAATCGGTAGAAGTTCGGATAAAATACGATCCCTGCAGGATCACAATCACCAAAAGTAATTATGATTTCGCATGTGTGCTTAGGTTTTGTTGTCGCCATTTTGTTTAAAGTTATGAATAAATTACTGGCCTGATGTTTTTTGTAGAGAAAGTCCAAGATAGGGCTTTGTAGTAAATTGTAGTGTTGTCGAGTCCTCACGTGTCATTTTAAGCGAATAGGAATAGTTTTGAGTTCATCAATCCCTGAAGCGGCTCCGCGTGATCAACTGCATACAAGACAAGTCGAAGTTCTCGGTTATCGACGGCATGATGGTAACTACGACATTGAGGGTACGCTGATCGATAAGAAGAGCATAGCATTTGAAAATATGGATCGTGGCCTAGTAAAACCAGGTGAGCCAATTCATGAGATGTGGATTCGATTGACAGTAGATGTTGATCTCCGCGTTCTTGATGTGGAGGCGCGCAATATTTGGGGACCTTATAATATTTGCGGTGATATTGTCCCTAACTTTAAAAGATTGGTGGGATGCTCCATTGCGAGAGGTTGGCGCAAAAAGGTTATCGAGTTGCTGGGCGGCATACAAGGGTGTACACACATGGTGGAGCTACTTGGACCTATAGCAACAACCGCCTTTCAAACCACATATCATGATCGTATGCATCGAGTTAAGCAATCTGGAGTCGAGGAGCGATCCGCGCTGATTGGTTCTTGTCATGCTTACGCTTCTGACAGCATCGTAGTTAGGAAAAATCATCCGAAGTACTACACAGGAACTGATGTATAGAGGCGTCTAAAGTCATTCAATTACTAGGGACACGCTCACCCTAACAAGTAGGCGGCGTTATTCGCTGGAAATCCAATATTCGACTGTATAAGTATGAGAGGCCATCCACGCTCTAGCTGCTACATAATGCGGCCAATTATTGTCCTGTGCCATTTGATTTATTTCAGCAACCCACTTCGTAGAGAGCTTCATTCTGCTGATAATTTCGAAGATATGAGTGGCAATTTTCTTTTCGGTTTTCTTGTTGACTACTAACCAAGCTGTATCTTCACCCCCGATTGCGTTTTGAGTATCTTTAATCAATCTGAATTTTTTAGTTAAATTCAGAAGATGAGGTTTCGTCATTGGAACGGTAAACCAAGTTTTCTCCTCAAGACGATTTTTTAAATCGGCATCCCAATTCTGGGAGTTCATATTGATGAGTTCATAACCAGAGCTGCTGAGCCCGTAAGCCGCAAAGGCTTTCTCCATTACTTTTGCTAGAGCCCTATCTCTTTTGTCTATGACTATTGATTTATTCATCTTTCCAATAATCTCGGGTTTGGATAGATCCTCTATGGTATTCAGCATAGATTGCGGAATATAAGCTGGAACTGCAAAGAAATATGAGGCATTTTCGTAGAGCGGCGTGACTAACGTTAGGCTCTCCTGGTAAGCGGCAAAACTTTTGGCGTCTCGCCCCGGTAGCCAAGCGGATAGATAGAAATCAATCTCACCACGATCCAGCATGGAAAGTAGTACATCAGAGTCGCCTTTGATCTCGGACACGTTATATCCGGACCGTTCAAAAACAATTTTAAATAACGCTGCAGTAGCTTCGTCGTAGGATGTATCGTTATAGCCAATCTTTATTGATAGCGCATGAGCCATATTCCCAGCAAACAACATGCTCAGTAGCAAGATAAAAAGTAACAGTAGCTTCTTAAACATTGAATGGCCTTTTATATTTATTTTTGTTGAGTTTTCATCAGACTACAGTATTTTTCACTTACGCAACTTTATGAGTAGTCTCTGGAGAGTTCTTTAAATTACATATTTCTTAACTTATCCAATGTCGCATCAATAAGTTTCCGAGAGATACTAATAGGGCTGGGAAGTCGTTCTGGCAACTTGTTGATATTAAACCACTGGGCATCTTCTATTTCGTTGGGGTCAATATTAATTTCCCCCGACTCAAAATCAGCGTGGAACGCAATCATCAGTGAGTGTGGGAAAGGCCAAGGTTGGCTCGCAAAATATCGCAAATTGCTAACTCGAATACCGACTTCTTCATATACTTCTCGATGTAGAGTTTCCTCTAATGTCTCCCCTGGCTCTGCAAATCCGGCTAGTGCGGAGTACATACCAGGTAGGAAATTGGGAGACCGGGCTAATAAAAATTCTTTATCTTTTTCAATCATCACCATCATAGCAGGTGCAACTCGAGGATAATGAAGCTGCTCGCAAGAGGGGCAGACCAAGCATCGCTCACCGTCTTTAAGGTCATTTTTCGTTCCGCAGCGACCACAATGTTTATGGCTTTGGTACCAGTTGGTTATTTGAAAAGCTCTTCCCGATATGGAGAATAATTCGTCATTTATTTGACTAAATAGAGCCCGGAGTCCTGACCAAAATAATGTGTCTGATGTTTCAGTTGTTTCCCTGACTTCAGCCGTATAGCAAGGTTGACCCTCATATTGTCCAATAAATTGAATGGCTTCAATGCTAATGCCGATATTATTCGGATTTGACATGTAGGGTATATCCACACCTTCCCCAGTATTTTTTCTAACAACTAACAGTTCATTTTTTTTAAAAAGAAACCAAAACGCTTTGCTGTGCGAAGGTTTGGTACCTTTAGTGCCAGGCGTGAAATTTGTTGGCGTACTGAAAATCATGAATATAATATCTCGTTAATTTTGAGCATACCTATGATTTTTTCTTAGGTATGTAAAGGTCAGTAATAGATCCTTCTGCTATTTCTGCTGCAAAAAAGATACTTTCAGAAAGCGTTGGATGTGGATGGATGGTTAGACCAATATCTTTTGCGTCTGCACCCATCTCTAATGCTAATACCGTTTCTCCAATTAGCTCGCCTGCGTTTGTTCCTACAATCGCAGCACCAATAAGTCTTTTGGTATTTTTATCAAACAATAATTTGGTTATGCCTTCGTCGCGCCCAGTAGCGAGCGCTCGACCACTTGCAGCCCAAGGAAACGAGGCTTTTTCAAATTCAATGCCTTCAGACTTTGCTTGGGTCTCTGTTATCCCCATCCAGGCAATTTCCGGATCAGTGTAGGCGACAGATGGAATAGTTTTGGCGTCAAAAGACCCCTTTAACCCAGCAATGATTTCCGCGGCGAGCTTTCCTTCGTGGCTCGCTTTGTGCGCGAGCATAGGATTACCCACAATATCTCCGATAGCATAGATATGCGGGATATTTGTTTGCATCTGTTTATTGACTGGAATGAATCCAGAGTTATCAATGTGTATTCCAGCTGTCTCTGCCCCGATAAGCTTCCCGTTAGGCCTTCTACCCACGGCGACCAATACTTTTTCATAAGAGTTTGTTTTAGGCGCATCATCACCTTCAAATTCAGCCTTCAATCCAAATTTATCGGCAGTCAGCGCGGTAACTTTAGTTTTTAGGTGTATTCCTTCGTATTGGTTTTGTAGTCTTTTGTGAAGTGGACGGACAATATCCTTATCAGCCCCTGGGATTAAGCTATCGGCGAGTTCAACCACAGTGATCTTTGTTCCAAGAGCTTGGTATACCGTCGCCATTTCTAGCCCAATAATTCCCCCGCCAATTACAAGCATGGATTTGGGTATACTCTCTAACATAAGTGCATCTGTGGAGTCCATGACTCGAGGATCATCGTATGGAATCCCTGGAATTTTCGTTACTTGTGAGCCTACGGCAATGATTGCAGCATCAAAGCTGATTCGTTTGAGCCCATTAGCGGTTTGGATTTCAATCATGTTTGGCCCAGTGAATTGACCACGTCCTTCGATAGTTTCAACGTTACGTTGTTTGGCAAGTCCAGTTAGACCCTTCGTCAGTTTGCTGATGACGCCATTTTTCCAGCCTCGAAGCTTCTCCAGATCGATTTCTGGCCTGCTAAACGAAATGCCGCATTCACCTATTTCTTTAGATTCTGAAATTACTTTTGCTGCGTGTAATAACGCTTTAGATGGGATGCATCCAACATTGAGGCATACTCCACCTAGTGTTTTGTATTGTTCGATTAAGATAACTTTTTTACCAAGGTCGGCCGCTCTAAAAGCGGCTGTATATCCACCTGGACCAGATCCGAGTACAACGACCTCGGCATGTAAATCACTTTTAGCATTTGCACCCGCTGTCTCGGTTATTGTTGACGAATTTGCGAAAGTCTTGCCGGTAGTGGGCGGTTGACTACTCGTTATTGATGATTGTGGCGCGTCTTGCTCATTTGCTCTAGGGCTAATACTAACGATCAGTTGCCCTTCCGATACCTTGTCGTTAATTTGGACGTGTACCTCTTCGACAGTGCCGCTTATGGGAGAGGGGACATCCATGGTCGCTTTATCCGACTCAAGAGTAATCAGCGGGTCTTCTTCTTGGACTTGATCTCCTGGTTTTACAAGCACTTCAATAATAGGAATATTTTTGAAGTCTCCAACATCTGGGACACTAACTTTAATTTTTATCATAGTTTTTTTTGGTTTTTATGTTCCAGTTTAAGAATAAGCGAATGGAAACGTATTCTTAAGTACGTATCTCTCCATTTCCAAAAACAACCCACTTCAAGTTGGTTAGCCCCTCTAGTCCAACGGGTCCGCGAGCGTGTAATTTGTTTGTTGAGATGCCAATTTCAGCACCGAGGCCATATTCAAAACCATCGGCAAAACGTGTCGATGCATTAATCATCACTGAGCTTGAATCAACCTCGCGAATAAAGCGCATTGCGTTCAATTCATTTTCTGTGACTATGGAATCTGTATGTTGAGATCCGTAGGTGCTTATGTGTTCAATCGCTTGTTCAAGGTTTGCGACAACCCTTACGGATAAAATAGGAGCTAAGTACTCTTCATACCAATCTGAATCTGTTGCAGCTATCGCATTGGGTATCAAGTGCTGACTCATTTCGTCACCACGAATTTCCACACCCTTTTTGGATAGTATGTCTCCGATTTGTGGAAGAAATCTTTTCGCTATGCTTTCGTGAACTAATAAGGTCTCCATCGTATTGCAAGTCCCATAACGCTGAGTTTTAGCGTTATCCGCAATTTTTAAGGCTTTTCCCAGGTCGGCGTCCTTATCGACATAGACGTGACACACTCCGTCAAGATGCTTAATGACTGGTACCCGGGCTTCTTGGGCAATGCGTTCAATGAGCCCTTTCCCTCCTCTGGGGATAATAACGTCTATGTGATCCTTCATGGTGATGAGTTGACCCACCGCATCCCGATCTGTTGTTTCTACAACTTGAACTATGCCTTGGGGAAGGCCGACTGCATTTAATCCTGCCGATATGCATTTTCCAATCGCTTGATTGGAGTGAATGGATTCGGAGCCGCCTCTAAGGATGACCGCATTCCCAGATTTTAAGCATAGTCCTGCTGCATCAGCTGTAACATTAGGTCTCGACTCGTAAATAATGCCAACGACTCCAATAGGTACCCGCATTTTTCCCACTTTTATTCCAGAGGGCCTTGGTTGGATGTTACTAATCTCACCAATGGGGTCAGGTAGCTTTGAGATTTGAATGAGGCCTTCGGCCATATTCTCTATGGTTACGTTCGATAGGGTTAGGCGATCAATAAAGGCATCGGTGTGACCCCTTTGAGTCGCTTCCTGAACATCTATTTGGTTTGCTGCAAGAATCTCTGACTTCTTTGCGATCAGCTCGCCTGCAATAGCAATGAGCGCAGCGTCTTTGGTCTGCGTGTCTGTTGAGGCGATTATTTTGCTCGCTTTTCGAGCCGTTTCGCCTAAGGTGATCATGTGGTGGCTTGCGTTCATAACCAAATATTTAGTTTTACCCCAGCATTTTACAGGCAAATGAAACTTCTCATTAAATCCTAGACGGTATGATTGAAAGTCCAAGCTCTAAAAAATTGATCCACGAGCTGCCGGGCTGCAACCCTTTAATTTGTTTATCTATCTCTGAAGCTAGAATAACCGCGTCCCGCAGGGTCTCATGCGTAAGCTTATGAACTATGTTTGGAATCAGCTTTTGCCTCAGCCCCCACGCCCCCGCATCAGCGCACGCTGAGCGCATGTCTAGACCTTGCGTTAATGCTGTCTTGACACGAAGTAAAATTTTAGCTTCTTCTGCGATGACCCATAATACTAGCGGCGGAGCTAAACCTTCTTTTTCCAGGCCGCGTAGGATTCTGATTAAAAGTGCTTTATCTCCATTGAGGATTGCTGGGCCTAGGTCGAAAGGATCAAATTGAGCGACGTCTACAACGGCATTCCTGACATCGTCTGTTGAAAGATGCCCCTCAGGCAATAATAATCCTAATTTTAGTATTTCCTGATGAGCGGAGATAAGATTACCTTCGACGCGCTCCGCGATCAGTTGTAGCGCGTTCTGTTCTGTTGTTTGGTTTTGAAGCATTAGACGATGTCCGATCCAGCGAGGAAGTTGTTCTCTATAGACTTTTTTGGCCTCAACTGACACGCCTGAATTCCCTACTTCAGAGAACCATTTAGATGAGCGAACATTTCGATCGAGTGCCGGCAAAGTGATTAGCGTGATCGTGTTTTCGGGCAGATGTTTCACGTAGGATTGAAGTGTATCGCTTCCCAATTTCCCCGGTTTTCCTGAGGGAATGCGTAAATCAATAATTTTGTTTGATGAAAATAATGAGACTGATTGAGACTGCTCTTTTAATTTAGACCAATCAAAATGATTGTCAGCTATAAGGACGGCGCGATCTTCAAAACCTTTGGATTTTGCCGTTCTTCGAATTAAGTCAGTCGCTTCTAGATTTAGTAGTATCTCATCGCCATACACAATATATAGCGTGCTTAAGCCGCTCTTAAGATGCTTGCGCAAGTCAGTCAGTTCAATTTGCATTAAACCGATTAACCTGTTGCATTTAGTTTGCGAACTAGATGCCCAATACGGTCAGTATGTTGACTTCGCAAGATTTTTTTTGTGATTGCTGTCGCCTCTCTTAAGTCAGAAGTAAGTATTTTTTGTTTGACAGCCAGTAGGTGAGCGGGGTGCATTGAGAATGTACGCAAGCCCATCCCTAATAGTAATCTTGTAATCGAAGGGTCTCCGGCGATTTCGCCGCAAACAGACACTGATTTTTTCACTTGATTCGCGGTTGAAATGATGTGTGATAGCAACTGCAGTATTGCTGGATGCATAGGGTCATAGAGATGAGCTACGGCGTCATCAGTGCGGTCTATGGCGAGCGTATATTGAATTAAGTCGTTAGTGCCGATCGATATGAAGTCGAGTTTTTTAAGAAATGTCTTGATTGACAGTGCGGCCGCCGGTACTTCAATCATTCCCCCGATCTCTACTTTTCGGTCATATGCGATGCCGTCAATATCTAGGGATTCTTTTGCTTGTGCAATAAGATGTAACGTTTGATTGATCTCATGAACATTTGATAGCATAGGGATCAATATTCGAATTTTCCCGTATTTAGATGCTCTGAGTATCGCCCTTAATTGAAAGAGAAATAATTGTGGTTCTGCTAAGCAGAGTCTAATGCCGCGTTGTCCCAGCGCTGGATTAGGGGCGACGCGTGTATATCCTTCAGGTTGTTTGTCAGACCCTAAGTCAAATGTTCTAATTGTGATGCAAGAACTTTTCATGTTGCGAACAACTTGTCTATAAGCCTCAAATTGTTCGTCTTCTGATGGAAGGTCGCCGCGGTTCAAGAATAAGAACTCTGTTCTAAATAAACCGACACCAGTCGCACCATTTTCCTTTGCGGATGCGACATCTTCAGGCAGTTCTATGTTTGCATTGAGCTCAATATCAGCGCCATCGATTGTAGTTGCTCGGTTACGTCGAAGTCGTTTAAGTTTTTGTTGCTCGAATAACCATTGTTTTTGTAGAACTTCATATTCTGCAAGTACTACCTCATCAGGATCAACGATGATAAGGCCGGCTGTCCCATCAACGATGATTATTTCGTTTTCTCTAATTAGAGCCCTAGCTTGATGCAACGCGACCACAGATGGTATGTTTAGGCTTCTGGCAACAATTGTCGTATGAGATGTGGCGCCACCCAAGTCAGTAATGAAACCAGAAAATTTATGTTGCTTGAAAAGTACTACATCAGTGGGTGATAAATCGTGGGCAACAATTATGGTATTTTCATCGGCATTATGTGTCGGCGCGTCTCCCGGAAGACCGAGTAAAGCCTTTAGTATTCTTTCTGCAACTTGACGCACATCCGCTTCTCTTTGGCGCAGATAAGTGTCATCAATCTTGGAGAATTGTTCAAGTAAATTATCGAGTTGTACTTTAAGGGCCCATTCTGCGTTACAACGCATCGATTCGATGATGTTTTTCGGTGCTTCTGAGACGGTTGAGTCATCAAGAATCATTCTATGTAAATTGAGAAAAACTTCAAACTCTGCCTCAGGGATATCCGAGGTCATTTTTTTTCTCAAATCTTTAAGCCCTTTGCTAACACTTTTAATGGCATGATCAAAACGTGTTTTTTCACTTTTTATTTTATTTTGTGGAATGTTGTAATGCGCGACCTCTAAAAGAGCATGGGACGCAAGTTGCGCCCGCCCGATAGCAATGCCGCCTGAGATACCGGCACCATGCATCGTAAAACTCACTAATCGCCTCTCTTTTTTATGTTAGCTGAATGCTTGTGGATGCTATATTTTTTCAATTTATTGCCCTTCACCGAACAAATTTGAGACTAGATTTTTGATGGCGGCAATGGCTTCTTCCTCGTCAGAACCATGGACCTCTAAATCAAGGAATACCCCTTTTGCTGCTGCTAACATCATCACGCCCATAATGCTTTTGGCGTTGACGCGTTTTCCATCGCGATTGAGCCAAATTTCTGATTGATATTCGCTCGCGAGCTGTGTCAGCTTTGCTGAAGCTCTAGCATGTAGTCCCAGCCGATTAAGAATCTCTATTTTTTCGCTTAGCATGTGTGCCCTTATTATATCAATGGTATCTGCATGACTCCCTCGTTGCCGCCAGTGATTGCTTTGCTAACGAGGGTTTTCAAATCTTTTTCACGGTAGGTCAGTACGCGAATCAGCATTGGAAGGTTTACACCTGAGATGCCGTAAATGTTATTTTTTTGTAGCAGCTTTTTGGTGATATTGCTCGGGCTCCCGCCGTACATGTCGGTGAGTACGAGAACCCCCGCGCCATCGTCTATTTTTGAGATTTTTTCTATAGCTTTTTTGTATATGCTCTCGATCGAATCGTCTACATCAATGCTAACTGCGGCTATATTTTTTAAGGGGTACCCTATGACGTATTGGGCACAGTCAATAAGACTACGCCCAAGAGATCCATGTGTGATTAATATAATACCGACCATGCTTTGTATCTTTCTATCGAACTTTTGCCGCAATATGGTTTTCTAATGCGTCGATGAACATTCCCGGGACGTCGCAACCTGTCTGATCTTGTATTTCACGCATACCGGTTGGGCTAGTGACATTGATCTCAGTAAGATAGCCGCCAATAATATCTAGTCCGACCAGCAACAACCCTTGGGCTGATAATTTCTGACCCATTACAGTTGCTATTTCCCTTTCTCGGTCTGTGAGAGGCATTGCCACACCGCGGCCACCTACTGCGAGATTCCCGCGATGATCTGACCCTTGCGGTATCCGTGCTAGAGAATGTGGCACGGGATCT
Source organism: Pseudomonadota bacterium (assembly GCA_027624715.1). Classification (NCBI taxonomy): domain Bacteria; kingdom Pseudomonadati; phylum Pseudomonadota; species Pseudomonadota bacterium. Next base: position 29,889 of record JAQBTV010000003.1, on the reverse strand, counting down.
CCGTTTATGAGCAAGACTCTTTTATCCCCATCGCTGATTTCAGGAATAAATTTTTGGACCATAATTGTCCGCTGCCCCAGCTGGGTAAGTGTCTCGATAATTACCGCTAAATTTGGGTCTTGAGGTCTCGAGCGAAACACAGACGATCCACCCATCCCATCAAGGGGTTTCAATACGACTTCGTTTTGTTCCGCAATAAAATTGTTTATCACAGCGACATCCGCAGTCACCAAAGTGGGTGATATGAATTGCGGATATTTTGTAATTGAGAGTTTTTCGTTGAAGTCTCTAATGCTTCGCGGGCGATTAAATACCAGACAGCCCTCTTGTTCAAGACTCTCGAGCAAATATGTAGAGTAAATGTACTCCATGTCGAATGGCGGATCCTTTCGCATGAGGACGGCATCAATATTAGAGGCTAATAGATCTTGTGACGTAACGACTTCATACCAAGCATCACGTGTTTCAGTCAGTAGTAACTGCTGCGCTCGGACTATTATCCTTCCTGCCGCGTTCTGAATACCGTGTTGCGTTGTCACCCATATTTGATGTCCACGATACTGAGCCTCCCTCATCATTACGTAAGAGGTGTCTTTCGCAATTTTGAGCGTCCCTAATGGATCAAGTACGAAAAGTAAATTCACTGGATGTCTAAGGCTTTCATTTGAAATGATTATTTGTATAGTGTTATCACGTTCATCGAATTAGATTCTAACAGACCGTTCGAGACATATACTTTATGGTTTACATAAAAAAGGGCGCCATGAAGGCGCCCATAAAGGGGAGTGAAACTTTATACGAATTTAATTGTGATAAGCGGCTTCCCCGTGCGAGCTTGCATCTAAACCGTTGCGCTCTTCTTCCTCGGTAGGTCGGATGCCGACGATAACGTCGACGATCTTAATGAGGACAAAGCTGGCAATACCACTCCAAAGGATTGTGATTGCGACACCTTCGACTTGAACAGCTACCTGAGAGGCCATGGTGACTCCTTCCCCGTAGCCGACTCCGCCAAAACCGGGTGCGCATAAGATTCCTGTGCCAATAGCGCCAATGATGCCGCCAATACCATGCACGCCGAAGACGTCTAGTGAATCGTCATAACCGAATGCAGACTTGATCTTAGTGCAAGCAAAGAAACAAACGAAGCCGGTGATGAGTCCTAGTACAATTGCCCCCATTGGCCCAACGAATGCGCACGCTGGCGTAATTGCAACGAGCCCAGCAACCGCGCCTGAAGCCCCACCCAACATGGTCGGCTTACCTCTGGTGATCCATTCAATGAACAGCCATCCTAGTACTGATGCCGATGCACATAGTTGTGTGTTAAGGAGAACCAAGCCTGCTGTGCCGTCTGCAGCTAATTCACTACCAACATTGAATCCAAACCAACCAACCCATAGCAGCGCGGCTCCGATCATGGTGAAAGGTAGATTATGTGGAGGCATAGCCTCTTTCCCGTACCCTAAACGCTTACCAAGCACCAAGCAAATAACCAAGCCAGCAATGGCAGCGTTAATGTGAACGACGGTACCACCAGCAAAATCAAGAGCCCCTTTAGATCCGAGGTATCCACCACCCCATACTATATGGCAAATGGGGACGTAGCTGACAAAGAGCCAAAGGGCGGAAAACCAAAGAACGGCGGAAAACTTAATTCGCTCTGCAAACGCGCCAACAATCAGTGCCGGTGTGATGCAGGCAAACGTAAGTTGGAAGGTAACAAAAACGTATTCTGGAATGCTCCCTCTGAGCGTGTCAGGCGTGATTCCTGCTAAAAACGCTTTGTCGAAACCGCCAATAATGCTATTAAGCGGACCTTCTGTGAATGCTAGGCTATAGCCTGCGATGGCCCATAAAATTGACATCAGAGCGACAATTGCAAAAACCTGCATCAATACCGAAAGCATGTTTTTAGTTCTAACGAGTCCCCCGTAAAATAGAGCAAGTCCAGGTATTGACATCATGATGACCAGTACTGTTGCCACAATCATCCAACTTGTGTCGCCAGCACTGAGGGCGTCTTCTGCAAAACTTGGCCCTGTAGTCGCAGTGAGCCCTAAGCCTGCGATCCAAAATAATAGTTTCTTAAGCATTGTGGTTTCCTTTCTTAGGCTTAAATTGCTTCCGTACCGGTTTCACCAGTTCGTATGCGTATTACTTGTTCAAGATCAAATACGAAGATTTTTCCATCCCCGATTTTTCCGGTATTGGCTGACTTCTCAATGGCTTCTAAGACTTGGTCTAGAATGTCATCACTGATCGCGGTTTCGACCTTAATTTTGGGTAGAAAATCAACGACATATTCTGCTCCACGATAAAGTTCGGTATGCCCTTTTTGCCTGCCGAAACCCTTAACTTCCGTGACTGTAATCCCTTGTACCCCAATTGCTGAGAGTGCTTCGCGGACGTCGTCAAGCTTGAAGGGCTTGATGATTGCGCTTATTAATTTCATGGTAGCTCCATGTAATAAAATGCCCATAAAGGACGACTAAAAATACTGCTAACCAACACTTTAACCATTGGAAAGCAGCCCTTACCCACTAACTTAAGCATTTTTCGTGCCAGATTATATATAATGTTGATATATATGATTTTTTTTTGGTAGAAGCTGAGAAGGTCTGGATAGAAGTACCAATATGGTGCATATTTTTGCTATTCTGACTGTTGTGGTGCGTTGTTTAAGTAGGTGTTAGGCAGGGTTCCCCGAGGTGAGAATACAAGGAGTTATTTAAAGACGTATGGCCGCGTAGGATTTACAATTGTCTTCATCAAGTAACTGATCTAGAGCTAAATTGAGGGTTATCCAGATGATAGACAAGAAAGTACTAGATGAATTGATAAATAAAATCAATGATTTAGTAAAAAATAGTCCAATTCAAGATGTGCAAAGAAATGTACGCGCCGTCCTCTCCGGGTGGTTCGCAAGTCACAACTTAGTTACAAGAGAAGAGTTTGATGCTCAGGTTGAGGTTTTAAGGCGAGCACAAGATAGGTTGCGCACCTTGGAGCAGCGTATCGAGGAATTACACAAGGCGGGTGGTTAATTATTTTTGGATAAAAATAGGCACCACGCAATTTTTGGTGCATTAAAAATGGTCGCAATAGAGGGCTTCTTAGCTCGACTCTTCAGTCGGCAAAAAACTCTGGCCATCTTCCTCGAACATAAATTTGGAACTTGTTAGATAGGCCTTGTGCCGTTAAATGACTACTTGGCACGGGCATTTCGACTGGTTTGAAATTGGGGTCGGTAACGTATTTATTGGGGAAGTCGTACTCGAGCATTGCCGCTCGACCCAACATGATCCAGTCAACTCCGGCGTTCATTGCTGCCTCTGCATCCTGTGGTGTTCGAATTTTGCCCGCAACTCCGAGTTGAACATTTTTTCGCTCCAGGTTCGTAAAAAGTCTGATCAGTGATTGTCCTTTAAACTCCTCGTCTTCAGCTTCTTTAAAAATGTCCCAAAGTGACATATCTAAGAAATCAATCACGTCCTCATTCATTAATTTTCGAGCGGTTCCAACTGAGTCTTCTGTTCGCATACCAAATTTTTCCGCGCTAAGCCTTACTCCCAGTATGAAGTCGTGGTGGCACGCACTTTTAATGCCGTCAATGATTTCAGATAGAATCCTTCCACGATTTTCGAAAGAGCCACCATATTCGTCTTCGCGCTGGTTAATTGCAGCACTTAAAAAGTTACACAAAATATAACTATGTGCACCGTGGAGTTCTACACCATCAAAACCAGCTTTTTCAGCTCGCTTGGCACCTGCTATAAAATCTTCAATAAGTTTTTTTACCTCTGAGGTCGTGAGTCCGCGAGCTCCGCTTTCTGCGTGATCGAAGGCGGTTACCGGTGTGTCGCCAACAATCTCCTTTGATGTGCGCAATCCAGCATGATGCAGTTGTAAGATAGCAATGCTATCTGCTTGTTTAATCCCATCAGCAAGACGAGTGAGTCCTTCAATGTGACTGTCCGACCATATGCCAAGTTGGCCTGGAAATCCTTTTCCAATTTCCTGAACATGGGATGCGCAGGTCATGGTCATACCGAAACCGCCTTGAGCTCGCATGGTGAGCCACTTATATTCGTCGTCGCTTAGGGTTCCATCTTCAAGACTTTGTTGATTCGTGAGCGGCGCAAGAAAAAAACGATTTTTAATTTTAGGCCCATGTTTGAATTGAATAGGGTCAAGAAGGGAGGCCATGAATAATTTCCATTTAGTTTTTTTTATTAGCTATTGAGCGCAAATAAATATTGTTATTCAGCTAAAGTAGCGCAGTTTTTTTAGGGTTTGCCCCGTTTTGTGGCGAACACCATTAGTTTGCTCGAAACCTATGATTTTTCGTTTCGTACCGGACGGTATCATTTTATGCTAAATTTGTATTTGATTGGATCGTATCATTCGCGATCAGTATTAAAACTTAATATTAAGCAAAAGTAAATATGAAGCGTTACGGCAACTTGTGACCATGGAAGAAGACCGAAAGAATGAGGCATTAGTGGGTTCTCCATTGGTAGGTGCGCCTCTACTGCCGACTTTGACGCGTTTGGCCGTTCCAGGAATTATTGGCCAGATGCTTAAAATGGCATTGATCGTTGTAGAGGCTATATTTCTTAGTCGAGCGGGAACTGTGGCCCTCGCGGCCGCAGCAACGGTTTGCCCTTTGATTATGTTGGCGCAGATGCTCTCGTCCGGAGCTATTGGTGGGGCTACTAGTGGTGCGGTAGCGCGTGCGTTAGGCGCAAATGATTTAATGCGTGCCCATTCAATTCTACGTAGCGCCATTTTTATTGGCTTAGTTGGGGGGCAGTGATGGGGGCGCTCGTTACCGCTTTTGGCCCCATATTCTTTTATTGGGTAGGAGCTCGTGACGACGTGCTCATGGCGGCTAATGAGTATGCGCGAATTGTTTTTTTCGGGATGCCGCTAGTCTGGTTGTTCAACATGTTGTGCTCGGTGTTGCGCGGTGCTGGAGCGATGAATCGAGCCGCGCTAGCGGCGGCTTCAGTTGTTTTTGTTTTTTCGTTTTTGGGCGTTTGGCTGATTCCAGGTGAGGGGGCATTTGCAGGTGTAAATGACACGATGAGTGCGGTGGCGTATACCTTCTTAATTGCATACGGCATTGGTATCGTGACGGTGTTGATTTTAATTCTTTGGCCTGGCCAGCCGATTCGTTTCATTGGATATGGAATTGACTGGTCTATCGTTGGTGCTTTGTTGCGCTCCGGCTTGCTCGCAGGTACGGCGTCAACGTCAACTATTGTCTACTCACTTATCGCAACCGGACTTTTCGCGCGGTTTGGGGTCGAATGGCTTGCTGGTTATGGTTTGGCTGTGCGTTTGGAGTTGGTGATGGTGCCCATCATTTTTGGTATTGGCAGCGCTTTAATAGCTATTGTAGGCGCACACGCTGGGGCAGGGCAGAGAACGAGAGCTATCGAAATAGCATGGCGAGGAAGCCTTGCCAATATTGTAATTGTTGGCGCGATCGGTCTCACTATCTCATTGAATGCTAATTGGTGGTGTGGTGGTCTTGGCAGTGCCGAGGAAGTCGTTGCGCATTGCAGTGCGACGTTACAGGTTCTAGGGCCTTTTTATGGATTTTTTGCTGCTGGTTTGGGCCTGTATTTTGCTAGCCAAGGGTTGGATACCCTGGTGGGGCCTGTAGTGGGTGCCTTATTACGGATGCTGATTGTAGCGAGTGGTTTGCTGTGGTTTGGTTTTGGATTCTTTGCGACACCAAGTGATGTTTTATGGTTGATTGCTGGTGCCATGATCTTTTATGGTGTGTTTGTTGTTTTAGCCCTGCGATTCCGGGCTTGGCAGTGATGATAGACTTTCACCTGATTATCTTTTAGTTTAAGGTAAATTTTATTTTCTTCAATTAATTTGTTAGGAATATTATGGCCGCTCTAATTCCATCTACCGCATTGCAATTACAATCGTTAATTTGTGACATTGGTGAACTCGAAATATCATTAGTTCATGTCGAGGTTCCTGAACCTGCTGCGGACGAGGTGCTGGTGCGTATTGAGGCTGCGCCTATTAACCCCTCTGACTTGGGCTTACTCTTTGGCGCTGCTGATATGTCTACTGTGGTTGCATCAGGCAGTGCTGAGAGTCAGGTTGTCCGCGCACAGGTTCCGGAAAAAGCTATAAAGGCCATGGCCGGGAGGTTGGGTCAACCGATGCCCGTTGGCAATGAGGGTGCGGGAGTGGTTGTTAAGGCGGGCAGTTCGGCCTCGGCTCAAAACCTCTTGGGTAAAAAAGTTGCCATGCTTGGCGGTGCTATGTATGCACAATATCGCTGTATCAATGTTGAGCGTTGCTTGCAGCTGCCAGATGATGTTACGTCTGCAGAAGGTGCGAGTTCCTTCGTGAATCCCATGACGGCGTTGGGCATGGTTGAAACGATGCACCGTGAGGGCCACAAGGCAATAGTGCACGCCGCTGCCGCATCTAACTTAGGATTAATGCTGAACCGCATCTGCATTAAAGATGGGATCCCTTTAGTTAACATCGTGCGAAAACAGGATCAAGTTAATTTGCTGAAAGCGCAAGGCGCGAAGTTTGTTTGTAATACTGAATCTTTAGATTTTCTGGTGGAGCTGGCAGACGCGATTGCGGCTACCAACGCAACCATCGCCTTTGATCCCATTGGCGGTGGTAAGTTGGCTGGTCAAATTTTAACCTGTATGGAGGTAGCATTAAATCGAGAGCCTAAAGAATATAGCCGTTATGGATCGACGACTCATAAGCAGGTTTATATCTACGGTTCCTTGGATACTTCTCGAACTGAGATAGTTCGTAATTTCGGATTTTCTTGGGGAATGGGAGGGTGGTTACTCTTTAATTTTTTGGCAAAGATTGGTTCAATTGAGGAGGAGAGATTACGTCAGCGTATTGCGAGGGAATTAAAGACCACATTCGCCAGTGCCTACTCTCATGAGATCTCTCTATCTGGTGCGCTGCAATTGGAAGCGATCAAGGGTTATAGTAAAAAATCCACTGGGGCAAAGTACCTAATTAATCCCAATAAGGGTGTTTCGTCTTAGACGTTTTACTGTTTCCTGTTCAAATCCGAGGCGATATCTGAGGCTCAATATCTGAAATGGATCTACGTATTTTTTCTTATCTTCCGAACCCGAGAATTTGGAAAGCAACCATTACAGCACGATTGTGTGGGATAACGATTGATGTTCGTGGGACCAACCCAAATGATCTGTCCAAATGGCTCTGGGATTTTGACGCACATCAGATTGCTGATGATGAGTACTCGGGTATTGCTGCATTTGTTCGGCAATCACGTATGGGTTTTGGGGGTAAGCAGCTTTATAAAACCGACAGCTTCCTTGTTGCTAATCCTTTTGGGGCTGTGCCGACAGCTTTTAGTCCCGATGGTTCTGTTGGTATATTTGAGTCCAACAGTATTATGCGCGCAGTTGCGAGGCTGGGTGCGGCAACTTGCCCCCTATATGGGGAGGATGCATATTCTGCTTCTCGAATAGATAGTTTTCTCGACGCCAGTTTAGTATTTGCGCGCGATGCGCAAATATATTTGTTAGCGTTGCGTGACGGAAACCTTAATAGGGATATCTATGAATCTGCGGACACGGCGCTCCATGCCTATTTGGGTGGGCTTGATCGTGCCTTATCACCAAGTCGTTCATATTTGGTGGGTGACTCTCTAAGTATTGCTGATATTTGCGTAGTCTCGGAGCTGGCCTTGTTTTTTCGCGGGGCTAGTGATGACGAGACGCTGCGCACCCTTGGGTTGGAGCCTATTACTGGCCCTGTTATCGATGAGCGTTATCCGCTCGCCATGAATCATTTCCGTACGCTTTGTCAACATGAAGCATTTGCGCCAGATGTGTTGCCGTATTTGAAAAAAATCTCGGTAAGACCGTAGGTTTATCATCAGGAATTAGCCGAAGTGATAATTTTTTGGCAGGGTATGCCACGTCCGTTTAGGAACTTTTCAATTAACTATTTCTCCTATGTTTGTTTGTATTTAATCATGCGGCAATCATAATTGCGGAGCTTCTGTGCTTAGAGCTACATTAAAAAAATCCCAAGGTGTTAAATTTTGTTTTATCTGGCTTGGGTTAATGTGTGCCGTTGATGCTCAAGCTGACTACCACTATCGGGTTTCAGCGGAGCTTGATTTGAAAAAATTGACTGTCGACCTTTGTTTTAAGGGTCAGCCTCCAGAAAAGCTGGTTGCTGAGTCTCTAGACGCATCTGTTGCCTTAATTGGGGCTTGGTATGAGTCTGGTGAGCCGATAACTTTATCTGGATTTATCCCTACAGCTGGCCTGTCTGAAGGGACTTGCATTCATTATCAAGTGGATATCTCCAGAGGTGTGCAGCGACATGACATGACGGGTCCTAAGTTGTATAAATCAATAGACGCAACTGCTGTATCTAATGGACTTTGGTTTTGGCGTCCTGAAATTATTGCGAACGACCGACAGGTCTTCGTAGAGTTTAAATTACCCTTTGGTTATTCTCTTTCGACTCCTTGGAATCTCACGGGAAGCGAAGGCGTGTTAGAGGTGCCTGCAACGCCTTTTGATTGGCCGTCATGGATTGTCCTTGGACGTTTTTTTAAAAAAGAATTGATCCTTAATGGAACTCGATTCGATATCTCTATTTTAGATGGCTCGCCAAAACCCGATGCTGAGGAATTAGCAGGATGGATTGACCAGGAAGCGGCTTATATACAATCCGCGCTTGGCGAGATTCCGTTTCCAAATGTTCAAGTGTTCATAATTCCTAATGCCAGGGCAAGAGAGCCCGTACCGGTTGCCTATGTGACGCGTGGCGGGAGCCCAACACTGCATTTGATGATTAATCAGCGGAGACACATGCAAGAGTTTTATGATGATTGGACTGTTACGCATGAGTTATCGCATTTATTCCTTCCTTTTGTATCGCCAGGTGACGCTTGGTTTTATGAAGGGTTTGCTAGTTACTATCAATACGTTGTCCGGGCGCGTAAAGGACTACTCAGTCCACAGAAGGCGTGGTCGAATCTTATCTATGGCTTTCGCAGAGGGAGCCGCGAAGCGGAGGCAAGGGGTCTGACCTTGCTCGAAGCGACTCAGAAGATGTACCAAGGAGAACCTTTCATGCAGGTTTATTGGGGGGGTGCGGCGATGATGTTGATCGCGGATGTCCAGTTGCGAAAGGAATCAAGCGGGGCGTGGTCACTTGACCGAGTTATTCGAGAGTTTAATCTGTGTTGTATGGATAGAACGCGAGCTTGGACTGCGTTCGAGGTACTTTCAATTTTTGACGACTTATATGGATATCCCCTTTTCGTACCGCTTATGAATCGTTATGTGGGTACTAACGAGTTCCCTGATTTGGCTGATGCGTTCCAATTGCTTGGGTTGGTTGTAAGCGACGGTGATGTGACGTTATCGGATGAGGTTGACCAGCGGTCTCTTCGAGATCAAATTATGCTTATTTCGAAACCATAAAGGCTAATGGGGTTAAATTGCAGCGAATCTTCTGCGTATTTTATTTCTCTTTAATCTTCTGGTAAAAGCTAACGTACCAATGTTGTAACTTAGATTTCGTATCCGTTAGAAATGGGCAGTCACGCTTTTAAAGAATGAAAAAAATATTTTATTTTGCGCTTTTTCTTCCGTTAATTTCGTTTGCAGAAACTGAAGAGCCGCCTCTTAGTTATCAAGTAATTATTGGAAATGATCTCCGATCATTCGAGGTGTCGGCTTGTTTTAGTGGCAGTATCCCTTCGTTTTTATATGCGAATGACGCCTCTGGATCATTTGTGAGAAATGTAAGGCTTGATACAGGCGACTTGCTTGAGTTGAATGTTGACTTAATTGCTGTCCCCCGAGATAACACCGCCCGATGTATTTTCTACGATGTTTTACTCGAACCAAGGCTTCAGGGCGAGCAGCGCGGTGGCGCCGAAACGAGGGTAGTAGAGGACAGAAATATGCTCACCTCAATTGGCGATTGGTTAATGAGGCCTGAGCCGGATGCCCAATACGAGACATTTGAGATCGATTTTCGGGCGCCTGAGGACATTTTTGTTTCAACCCCATGGCAGCGAATAGGAAAAACACGTTTTGTCGGTTTGAATACGCCTGTATCGTGGGAGGGTATCGTGGCGCTGACAAACCGAGAACCCAATGTTATTGATGTTAGTGGAAGTATTTTTGAAGTCAGTATTTTGGGTGATTTTGAGCGTATCAATAGAGAAGACTTGGTTCGTTGGATTAAGCGATCAGCTCAGGGGGTCTCCGAGCTCATGGGCTTTTTTCCTAGGCCCCAAGTGCAGGTGATCGTTAGCCCCAGTGACCGAAGTAGTTCTGTTGTGCCCTGGGCGTATGTGACGCGTGGTGGAGGTGCCGGCATTCATTTGTTTGTTAAGCGAGACGCCAACTTAGAGCAGCTCGTATGGGATTGGAGTCTTCCTCATGAGATGTCACATTTTTTGTTCCCGCATATTAATTCTAGTGATTACTGGATTATCGAGGGATTGCCGACCTATCTGCAGCATCTTGCGATGGTTGAAAGTGGCGCTATTAGCTCGGCAGAGTCATGGTCGAGGTTGTACCGAGGTTTTGTTTTGGGAGCTAAAGCGGGCCAAGGGTTTACGGTTGCAGAGTCCATGGGTCGTCTTTCCAAGAGAGGGACGTACCTTCATGTGTACTGGGGTGGAGCAGCATACTTTTTTGGTATCGATGTGGAGTTGAGGAGCAGGTCTCAAGGAGGGGTTACTTTAATGGATGTGCTGAGGAAATATCATAGTTGCTGTTATGATGAGACGCGGAGTATCTCTGGCGATCAATTATTAGCTGACCTTGATTCACTATTAAATGATGATCTGTTTGTCCGTCGAAAAAATAAAGAAATCATAGATGAAAAATTTCCTAATTATGCGGCTACATTTAAAGCGATTGGCATACAATTTCTGGGAAACAATCCTGTATTTGATGAGAATTCGCAAACTGGTTTATCCGGTCAAATTATGAATCCCTCAGGGCTCCATAATTAAATTTAATTGGTCTTTTGATAAACGTATGAATAAAGTAGATGTCTGTTTTCTTCCGGCCCACACTATGCTCGACTTGGTGCGGCAGCGAAAGATTTCTGCTACAGAGTTGCTTGATTGTCATTTAGAACAAATTGTAAAAGTTAATCCGCAAATTAATGCCATTGTCACGTTGGACGAGGAGCGAGCAAGAGTTACTGCCAGCAATATCGATCAACGCATCATGAGCCAGGTTCCATTAGGGTTATTGGAAGGGCTACCCGTTGCGCATAAAGATTTAACTTTAACCAAGGGAATCAGGACGACTTTCGGATCCCCTTTGTACGAGGACTTTATTCCCGACCACGACGCCTTGATCGTTGAGAGGCTGCGGCAGTCGGGTGCCATCACAGTAGGTAAGACCAATACGCCAGAGTTTGGCGCCGGTAGTCAAACTTTTAATAAAGTTTTTGGCGCCACTCGAAATCCATATGACTTAAATAAAACTTGCGGTGGCTCTAGTGGCGGAGCTGCTGCTGCGCTTGCGTCTGGCCTCGTACCCATTGCTGATGGATCGGATTTAGGAGGGTCGCTAAGGAATCCGGCTAGTTTTTGTAATGTCGTTGGGTTTAGGCCTTCGACGGGGCTTGTTCCAATTTGGCCAAACCCTTCAGCTTGGTTTCCACTCTCCGTTCTAGGCCCAATGGCTAGAACGGTTGCTGATGTTTCGTTGATGCTGTCTGCGATCGCGGGTCCAGATCCGCGTTGTCCTTTGTCGATCACAGAGAGCCCGAATATTTTTCAACAAGGCTTAGAAAGAGACTTCAGTGGTGTGAGAGTCGCTTGGAGCAGAACGCTGGGTGGTTTGCCTGTGGATGATGAGGTACTTAAAGTCATTGAAACAGCGGTTCATCGTATTGAAGATACAGGGTGTATTGTTGATGAGGTCGACCCAGATTTGACTGAAGCGGATGAGGTCTTTCACGTATTAAGAGCGTGGCATATGGAGTCGGTGCTTGGTGAACTTTTAGCGGCACACCCAGACCAGTTTAAAGATACGCTGGTGTGGAATATTGAGCAGGGAAGGACACTTACAGGTCCTGAGGTGGCTCGAGCGGAGCGGTTAAGAAGCGCAATGTATGAGAGACTTAGGCAATTTATGAATACATATGAGTTTATAATTTGCCCTGTGACACAGGTCTTACCATTTGATGTCGATCTTCCGTACGTCAGTGAAATTAATGGAAATATCCTGTCAACCTATCTTGACTGGATGAAATCTTGTTTTCGTATCAGTGCCACTGGCCATCCTGCGCTCTCAGTGCCCGCTGGATTTTCGTCATCTGGATTACCGGTTGGGCTTCAGATTGTTGGCCGTTTTCGAGATGATTTTGGTGTGTTGCAATTCGGGCATGCTTTTGAGCAGTTGAGTGAATTTTGGAAAGCTCGTCCTAAAATTTAAGACCAAATTTGGAGGTTTAAATCGTGATTTTTAATTCCACACATCGGAAGTCGAAGCTGATAAAGATTTTGCTGACGGGTGTTTTGATGGCCTCAATGTCTAACTCAAGCGCTAATGATCGAGTCTTCATTGATGATCTTCAGGGCATTTGGTTAGAGCAAACCTATCTAAAAGCGTTAAGACAGACTAAACAGCCGCACAAAGCAGAAAAAAAAGCCAAGCCCGTGTTGATTGCAATAAAAAAAGAAGGGCGTGCCTATCCCTACTTTGCGACAGATATGGTTAAGGCACGGCTGATGATCGTATTTGATGTAGAGCCTGGGCAAGAGCCAAATACGTATCGATTGGTCTTGGGTGAGAAAAATGCGCCGACTTCTGCGGAAGATGTGGTCTACGTGTGGTTTAGAGGTAAAAAATCTTCAGATGGCCAATTTCTAAATCTGGAGATTAAGGAGCCTCTTGTTATGGCCGCTAAGTGGGCCTCATACGAGCGTGTCGGGAAAGAGCTAGGTCCTATTATTAATAAAATCGTTTTGAGTGGTAAGTATCTTGATGGAAAGGGAAAAAAATGGACATTTACGGATGCTGGGAAGGCCTCTTTCCCGGGTAAGACTCCTTTTTACTATGAGATTTCTTTGGTAGGTGATGGCGCCACGTGTGACTACATTGAGTTTGAAGATTTACAATCGCCCACAGGTTTGGCTTACTACGGCTTTAATTGGACTCAATCTGGGACGGTAGAGCTTTTCAAGGCTAAATTAAAGGGCGGCAAAGTTCAGTGTCAAGCCAAGCCGTTTGTGGCGTTAACACCTATGTAGTGTTTTTTTGAATTTTTATAAAAATTATTAGTCTAGCGGTATTCCTTAAATAATTTATTATTCGTTGATGAAAAATTCCTTTAAATCAAACATACCCTCTTCAGAAATCACATCAAGAACGCTATTCGAGTCTAGGCGACGATGGATGCAAGGTGGCGTTGCCTCATTGGCGGCGATGGCTATCTCTCCTGCAAGTGCTAAGCCGCGTGATGAAAGAAATTTCCCGGTTAAATTCGAATCAAAAAAAAGTGAATTTTCGACTGGTGAGGAACTAACAACATACTCGGATGTGACTCGGTATAACAATTTCTACGAGTTTGGTACGGGGAAAGAAGATCCTTTTGAGCAAGCTCATAGATTGAAAACCGATGGGTGGACCATACAAATCATCGGTGAAGTTCATCGACCACAAAGGCTCGATATTGATCAACTCTTACGCCTTGCGCCGCTTCAAGAACGAATTTATCGATTGCGGTGTGTTGAGGCCTGGTCCATGGTGATTCCTTGGATCGGATTTCCACTGTCTAAATTATTGGATGCAGTTCGTCCTACCGGAAATGCTCGTTATGTAGAGTTTATCTCTTTACATGATCCGGAACAGATGCCAGGGCAAAGGGGTGCATCGCTTGATTGGCCATATAAGGAGGGATTGCGGTTGGATGAGGCCATGAATCCGCTCACGCTTTTGACGCTGGGTTTATACGGAGAAGTCTTGCCGAACCAAAATGGAGCCCCAGTGAGAATAGTAGTGCCGTGGAAATATGGGTTTAAAAGTGCGAAATCCATCGTCACCATAAAATTGACTGAAAAAAAACCGGCTACTTCTTGGAATCTTGCCAACCCTCGAGAGTATGGATTTTATTCCAATGTAAACCCCCATGTTTCACATCCTAGGTGGAGCCAACGTAAGGAGCGAAGGATTGGAGAATTTCTCAAACGAGATACAGAAATGTTTAACGGATATTCTAAGTGGGTTGCGGGTTTATATCGTGATTTAGATCTAAGCAAGCACTACTGACGCTACGGTCCTGCTATGCATCAAGCCCGGGAGTTGCGACCATCACGTTTAAAAGTGGGTATAGACACTCGGTTCATTTGGTTAATTAGTACAATTCCGCTACTTACGCTGTGTGGGCGGGCCATAATGGGTGAGTTAACAGCTAATCCAATTGAATTTATTTCGCAATTTACAGGTTGGTGGACACTTTTCTCTTTGTTACTGACCTTGTGTGTGACGCCTATTAGATATCTTTTTAGTTTACCTGTCGTATTTCCTTTACGCAGAACATTCGGGCTCATTACCTTTGTTTATGCGACAATCCATTTTTTAACTTGGTTGGTTTTAGATCAATTTTTTGACTGGACGGAGATTGCATTAGATCTATCCAAACGTCCTTTTATTTACATTGGCTTCGTTGCTTTTGCTGGACTTTTTATATTAGCGCTGACATCAACCAATCGTGCCAAAGTAGTTCTTGGATCTCTACGTTGGAGGCGATTACATAAGAGTATTTACCTGATTGCAATTTTAGGCGTGACACACTTCTTTATTTTGGTAAAACGTGATGTGTGGGAGCCGTTAATGTTTGCAGCAGTACTCTTTGTGTTATTGGGATATAGATTGTTCCTGCAATTGTCTAACGGTAGACGTTAATCGCGCTGGAACTTAATTAGGTTTTACCGCTTATTGTGTCGAACAATTAAAAAAATTCCCAAAAGTATTCCTGAAAATCCTAGCAAACTACTAAGCCCTATAGCCTCATCAAGGATAACCCAGGCCAGTGCGGATGCCGCGATTGGTTCTGCGAGCACCATTGTTGAAACAAGTGTTGCAGGGAATCGGCGAACCCCCCAATTAAGGATTGTGTGCCCAATGAGTTGCGGGCCTAGGGCCAAACAAAAGATATATATCCAAGCTGCCCCAGACATGTTGGGAGCTAACTGTCTGATGCTGGACAGGTTATATAAAATTAAGGCTATTGTGGCAAAGCTATATGTCAGAAAAACGTAGACTTTTAATTCAATGACCTGCCGAAGCGTGCGGCCAATGATGAGGTAAGCTGCGACGGAGATTGCACCCAACGTCGCTAGCAGCTCGCCTTTAATGGATCTTTGTTCTTGATTAAGCAACATTTCTTCGGTCAGATAAAAAAGAAAGAAGGCGCTTCCCGTTGCAATGAGTACTCCAAAAAGCTGTTTTTTGTTGATTGTTTCCTTGAGAATAATGAAACTTAGTAAAGCGACCCAAATCGGGCTCGTTGTTACAAGAATCGTACTTCTTGCGACCGATATATGTTCGAGAGATATGATCCAGGTCATAAAGTGTGCAGCTAAAAAAATGCCTGACAGCGCACTTCTTACCATTGTTCGAGCATCACAACGCCGAATTTCTTCAATGATTGATCTAAAGGAAAGTAGACCAAGACATATTGATGCGATAGCTAGTCGCAGGAATGCAATGGTGTTTGAAGATGCTCCTTCGGTCTGAGCGCCACGAATAAGTATTGCTGCTGTGGAGATTACTAAAACAGCAAATACAAGTGGAAGGGAGCTCTGAAGGATTCTGTCTTTTATAATCTTCCTGGCCAATTAATTCAATTTACCTGGCGGAATTGGCCTAGGTGGTAATGCGTACACTTCAATGCCCTCGTCCTTCAATTCTTGCATGACTTTAACTGTAGCTTCACCGCGAATTGAGCGATTATCAGATTCTCCATAAAAAATTTTTCTTGCTTCGTCTGGAAATTGCGTGCCAACATCTTCAATATTTTTCGCTATGTATTCGATAAATTGATCATGAAGCTGCTGGAGGCTTACCCCTGCAAGGGCCATTTCCTTTTGTTTGGTTCTCGAAGAAGCGTTCTCGTCGGGCAATATGTTGAGATAAGGCGCTGAGAGCTGTTTAGAAATAGTTGTTGAGCCACAGACTGGACATGATAACTGCCCGTTTGATACTTGCTTATCAAAATCTTCTTGAGAGGAGAACCAGCCCTCAAACTTATGTTCTTGGTCGCAGGCTAAATCGTAAACAATCATTATTGGAACCTAAGTGAATCGAGATATATTCATATTAAACTCTATTCTACCGTATTCACTTAATACTAAAAAAATGAAATCAAAGGATAGAGACTCTAGTTTAGTTCCCCTCAGGAGCAGTTTGTTCCTTTGAGAAAAGATCCTCCACCGTTTCACGCTCGCGAATCACATATGCACGATCATTATCAATAAGTATTTCAGGTGCTCTTGGTCGAGAGTTATAATTAGAGCTCATAGTCATTCCGTATGCCCCAACGGAGTGAATGGCCAGCACATCCCCTTCATGCGCTGAAAGGTTACGATCTTTTCCAAGAAAGTCTCCTGTCTCACATATAGGCCCAACGATATCGTATACTTTTCCAGGAGATGGATTCTTATTAGCGATGTTGTCGATTTGATGATAAGCCCCGTATAGTGATGGCCGTGCTAAATCATTCATCGCTGCGTCGACGACAATAAAATTCTTATTTGATCCATGTTTAAGGTATTCAATTGTGGTGAGTAGGACCCCAGAGTCTCCAACGATAGACCGACCTGGTTCCACAAGAATCTCTTGCTCGCGCTCGCCCATGACTTCGAGCAACATCGACACGAATTTTTCCTGATCAATCGGAGTCTCATTTTGGTACTTAATCCCGAGCCCTCCTCCAAAATCGATGTGTCTGATGGGAATATTTGCAGTACTAAGCGCATCGGTTAACTCGACCATTATCACCGCAGCATCTCGCATTGGCGCAATATCAGTTAATTGAGACCCAATATGGCAATCGATCCCAGTGGGTTTTATATGTGGTAATTCGGCTGCTATTTTATAGAGCCTACGGGCATCATTGACATCAACCCCAAATTTATTTTCTTTTAATCCAGTAGAAATGTAGGGATGGGTCTTTGCATCCACATCAGGGTTAACTCTGAAACTGATATTTGTGTCTTGATTTAATTCCTTTGCAACAGCAGCAATGCGATATAACTCAGACTCAGATTCAATATTGAAACATTTGATCTTTTGTTTTAATGCGTAATGGATTTCTTCCCGAGTTTTCCCTACACCAGAAAAAACTACTTTACCGGGATCTCCGCCAGCTGCCAGAACTCGGCTTAGTTCTCCTCCAGACACAATATCAAATCCACTTCCGAGTCGCGACAAAATATTAATAATCGCGATATTTGAGTTAGATTTGACCGCGTAGCAAATAAGGTGTTTGCGCTGAGCGAAGGCATCATTGAAACGATTGAAATTGGTTTCGATTGAATGCTTCGAATAAACATAACAAGGTGTCCCGAATTCCTTTACAACCTCGGCTGCTGATTTGTTTTCGATAAAGAGATGACCCGATTGTCGGTTAATTGCCATTATTTTTCTCGATTTGTGGATCTTGATCGACGCTCTGTGCGACATCTGCGTCTTTTGAGTTAGATGATTCAGGGAGGTAAAGTGACCCGGTTTGTCCGCAACTTGAGACAAGGGATAAATAAAATATCGTTATAGCTAGTTTTTGTAATCGGATCATTGTATTTATTGCGTTAAATTAGACATTGTGGTTTCAATCCAATTCTCTACCTGTTGTATCAGGTCGGCAGGTGATTGGTTGGCTGTTTTTATAGGTTTGCCGATGGCTACAATTATTGTCCCTGGTTTTTTAAGTAACGTATTTTTTGGCCAGTAGTCACCTGCATTATGAGCGACCGGCACAATATCTGATTGAAGCTGAGCTGAAAGCCATGCCCCCCCAATTTGATAGCTCCCGCGTTTTCCTGGAGCTATTCTAGTTCCTTCCGGAAAGACAATGATATACCAGCCGCTCTTGATTCTGTTTTTTCCTTGCGTCAGCATTTGTTTCAATGCTCTAGGGCCGCTTGATCGGTCTATTGCGATGGGATTCATCATCGCCAGTCCCCAACCGAAAAACGGTACGAACAATAGACTTTTCTTAAGAACCCAAACCTGAGGAGGGAAAATAGTTTGAAATGCAAAAGTTTCCCAAGCAGATTGATGTTTGGAGAGGATTACGCAGGGATTGTCTGGAATGTTTTCCAACCCTTGGACATGATACCTAATACCGCAAATGTATTTAGCAAGAAAAGTGATGCAGTGCGACCATAAAGTGATGATCTGGTATCTTCGTATCGGAGAAAGAGGAAATGTGAAAAGGGCGACAGCTGAAAAGATAACCGTGAGGGAGAATCTTAATAATTCGAAAATTATGGACCGAGCTATATTAATCACGATCACTCAGTAATGATATGTTTGACAGCGTCGTTTAGATCGACAAACTGTTTCGTACCTTTAGGCAGCCCTTTGGCTGCATTTGTTTTTTCTCCCTTTCCAGTTCGAACTAAAATAGGTTTAGCGTCAACAGCCTGTGCTGCCTGAAGGTCTTTAAGTGAATCTCCTACGAAGGGCACGTTTTTCAAGTCGACGTTGAAACGTTTCGAGATATCTAAAAGCATCCCGGGTTTGGGTTTGCGACAGTCGCAGTTATTCTCATTTGTGTGAGGACAAAAAAACAAGGCATCAATTCGGCCACCGACATTAGCTAACGCGCGATACATTTTGTCATGGATAGCATTGAGTGTTGACATATTGAAAATGCCTCTGCCAACTCCAGATTGATTAGTGGCCACCACGACTCGATAGCCAGCATGATTCAAGCGGGCGATAGCTTCTAGACTCTGTGGTATTGGTTTCCACTCTGCAGGGGTCTTGATATACTGGTCGCTGTCATAGTTTATGACCCCATCTCTGTCCATTATTACGAGTTTCATATTTAATATTGTTGGTTAAATTGATAGTTCGGATAAATCACCAACGCAGTTAAGCAGGCCTGAGAGTTGATTTAAAAGGGCCAGCCTGTTGTGTCGCTCATTAGGGTCATCCGACATCACCATCACTTTTTCAAAAAATTGGTCTAAAGTAGTTCTTGCTGAAGATAAAGCCTGGAGTGCATCAGAATAACCGCCACTATCAATAGCTTTTTTCACTACAGGTAATAAGGATTGAATTTTTTTGTGAAGGGATAATTCTTCATCGGTGGTGAATAAATTTGTATCCACCCCAATATCATCCTTCGGTTTATTCTTTTTAAGAATATTTTTTATACGTTTATTCGCAGTTGCTAACGCTATTGAATCATCTGTTTGGAGAAATGCATCGATTGCGCGTAGCCGAGGAAGTGCCAGATGAAGCCTCTCTGAGTCAGTGGCAAGTATGGCTTCAACTTTATCTATAGAGAAACCTTTGTCTTTAAGGTGCCCTCTGAATCGATCAATAATGAAGTTTTTAATAATTGATTCATCAATTATTAATTTCAGGCCTTGCCTAAAATTTTTTGTCGCCCAGCTAATGAGTTCGCTAAGATCTAACTCAATCGGATGTTCTGTTAAGATTCGAATGATTCCGATGGCTTGTCGTCTGAGCGCGTAGGGATCTTTTTCTCCTGAGGGTATGAGACCAATTCCGAAGATTCCCACGAGAGTGTCCATTTTTTCCGCTAGCGCGAGAGTGCTAGAGATTGGACTGTTTGGAATGCTGTCGTTGGAGAACCTTGGTCGATAATATTGTTCTAGCGCATCAGCCACATCAGGTGATTCTCCTTGAGCAAGCGCGTAGTAGCGGCCCATCGTGCCTTGAAGCTCTGGGAATTCTCCCACCATACCAGTAAGTAAGTCTGCTTTACAAAGTTCCGCTGCTCGAGCTACCTTAGCGCAATCGGCATTAATTTTTTCTGAAATTGTGCGAGACAATTTGACCAGTCGTTTCACTCGATCGAGCTGTGAACCCAACTGGTTATGATAGACAACATTTTTTAATTTTTTGGTTAAATTTTCCAGTGGGGTATTAATGTCCCCTTGGTAGAAGAATTGGGCATCTGCCAGTCTTGGGCGAACCACTTTTTCGTTGCCTTGGACAATGTTGCTGGGATCTTCGAGTTTCATATTACTAACTAATAAAAACTTTTCCGCTAAGCCTCCATTTCGGTCGAATAGAGGGAAGTATTTTTGATTGGTTTTCATCGTCAGCACCAGACATTCTGTCGGAATAGAGAGAAATTCTTTATCAAATTGTGCTGGATAAACTATAGGTAATTCCACAAGTGAAGTTACCTCGTCCAATAGCTCTTCGTCCTCTTGGAGTGTTAGCTTAAGTTCTGTCGCTTTACTATGCAGTTGCTCCCGAATATTCGATTTGCGTTTTTCGTAGTCTGGAATGATCAAGCCTAACTCTTCAAGAGTTGATTCGTATAATTTTGCATTTGGGACTGTGACATCCCCATTCGAGTGAAATCGATGCCCGAGCGTTTTATTTCCGCTAGTTAGTCCTAATGCTTGAATCGGAACTACATCGGCGCCATGCATGGCTACCAAGCGATGAGCAGGGCGCACAAAGTTCACACTTTGTAGCGTGTCTTGTGGTTGGTAGCTCATGACTTTCGGTATCGGTAGTCTCGTAATAGACAGATCGATAGCCCTTTGAAGTCCTGCCGAAAGTGTTATGCCATCTTTTTTTTGATGAAGGTAAATAAATTCCATGTTTCCGTCTAATTGTATGTCTATCTTTTTTGCGTGGCCAGCATCGAGCCCAAGGGACTCAAGTTTTTTTAATAATGCAGCTGAAGGCGTGCCATCTTCTTTGATGCCCACATGTTTTGGCATCAGTTTTAAACGTACAAGCTCTACCGGCGATATGTCGCGCACATCATTAACTAGGATCGCTAATCTGCGCGGCGTAGCAAATGTCTTATAGGACGCATTTTCTGAGACCAGATTTTGCTTTGACAGGTCATCAAAGATAGTCGCCCCAAAAGAGATTCCTAGTTTCTTTAAAGCTTTAGGAGGTAACTCCTCAGTCAATAATTCTACGAGTAAGGTCGCCATATGTCTTGTTAGGCCCTGGTAGAATTGCTTTTGCGAATATCGAGAACCTCGCTCACCTCATCTTGGGGCACAAATGCTTTGATCATGTCATCTGAGGCCCGTTCAAACCCAAGAACTTTGCGTGACGTTCGATACGCTTGGGCTGCCATTCTCGCTAGTTTGCGCACACGTCCAATATAGTTTGCTCGTTCGGTAACTGATATTGCACCTCGAGCATCAAGGAGATTGAACGCATGCGAACACTTCATGACGAGCTCATAGCCCGGTAGCGGTAATTTAGCGTTGAACATAGCCGTAGCTTCTTTTTCGAACGCTGAGAAATTGGCAAATAGTAAGTCGATGTTTGCTTTTTCAAAGTTATAAGTCGATTGCTCTACTTCATTTTGGTGGTACACATCTCGATAGGTGATTCCTGGCGCCCAATCAAGATCGAAGACGCTATCTTTTGCTTGAAGATACATAGCCAGTCTTTCAAGCCCGTAGGTGATCTCTCCCATTACAGGTTTACAACTGATGCCCCCAACTTCCTGAAAATAGGTGAATTGTGTAATTTCCATGCCGTTGAGCCAGACCTCCCATCCCAATCCCCAAGCGCCAAGCGTTGGTGATTCCCAGTCGTCTTCAACAAATCTAATATCGTGCTCGGAAGGATTGATCCCAATTATCTTAAGTGAGCCCAAATATAGGTCGAGAATGTCGGAAGGAGAAGGTTTTAGAACAACTTGAAATTGGTAGTAGTGTTGCAGACGATTGGGATTTGCGCCGTATCGACCATCTTTCGGTCTGCGAGACGGTTGAACATAAGCCGCTTTCCACGGTTCTGGACCAATAGCCCTAAGAAATGTGGCTGTATGAAAAGTCCCAGCCCCCACTTCTAGATCATAAGGTTGTAGTAGGGCACAACCATTCGAACTCCAATATTTCTGAAGCTCTAAAATCATATCTTGAAAGTAGTTCATCTATAAACCTTAGAATGTGGGCGACAACAAATAATGTCCCTACATTTTACCTTTTACAAGTTTTTAGCCGAGCTGATGTTGATTTAACGCATAACGCTAAGATAATGAGGCACAGAATGACAAATGGAAGATTCCCCCAGAGACTGTATGGAGTTGAGCCTTTCCGGCCATGAATTTCAGCCCGTAATACAGTTTTTGAAAATTGGGGGGCTTGAGTAACGATATAACCTCGGTGATCGATGACGGCAGTCACGCCTGTATTGGTTACTCTCAATAGCTCCCTGCCCGTCTCAATTGATCTGGCTTGGGCAATTTGTAGATGCTGTTTTGGTCCCAGAGATTCGCCCCACCAGGCATCATTTGTAAAATTGGCCAGAACCGTTGCGTCCGGTAACTGACGAATGAGTTCCTCACCAAAAACATCTTCGTAACAAATATCGACGCCGAGAACTTGTCGCTCCAAAATAAAAGGCGCTTGGTCGCTTGGCCCAGGAGAGAAGTTTGACATTGGGATTTTCAGGTAATTAAGTAAGCCTGCGGTGATAGACCGGATTGGAAAATAATCGCCAAACGGCACGAGATGGTGTTTCCGATAGCGTTGCACATTTCCCCCGCCTACCTGAATGACGCTGTTATAAAACTGCCCGTCCTCTGAATTTTCGGGAATACCCAATAGGATATGCAGATTATTAGTTTTTGCATGATTTTCTAAGGCTTCCCAATACCAATCCGGAACGTTCTTTTCCAGTAACGGAATGGCAGTTTCGGGCAGAAGGATAAGTTCACTTTTTTCCTGAATGATCATATCCAGGTATGTCATCATTGTTTCTTCAATCCACTCAGGACTCCACTTAATATCTTGAGCAATGTTCCCTTGAAGTAATGAGACGGACGTGGTTTCGTGGCTAATTTGTTGAGTCCATTTGGGTATACCTAGGACGATTGATAGCAAGATGACTACGGCGGGTAGCATCGTGGCTTGTTTTAACGTAGTTTTTAGAGATAATTTTGGTTGAGTTGCACATAATTTTTCAAAAATAAAACCCAAGCCACCTGAACAAAATGTGCACGCGAGCGTAACCCCGTAAATGCCTAGCACTGATGCGTAGTTGGAAAAAGGGCTCAGCGGTATTTGTGAGTATCCGATGGATAACCAAGGAAATCCAGTCAAAAACCATCCGCGACACCAGTCGGATAAGGCGAGTCCAACTGGGAATGCGACTAATAGGCGAAGCTTCTTTGAATGAATAAGTCTGGCGAGCACGGCTTGAATGATTGCAGGAGGTAGCGCAAAGGTTGCGCTAAGAATAACTGTAGCTAGCACAGCTAGAGCCGGATGCATTTCCCCAAAGTCGTGCAGGCTGACGTATATCCAACTTGTGCCGGCTATTAGCAGACCAAAGGAGAACACAAATGAGGTTAAGAATACTTTTTTTGCAGTTTGTGCCTGCAAAATGTAGAACAGTAATGCGCAGGTGATGATTGGAACAAAAAAGAGCGAGAATGGAGCAAAGCCCAGAACCGTTGCTGCCCCGAAGATGAACGCCCAAAGCACAGATTTGTGATGTAATTTCTGTCCTAGGAGAAGAAAACTTTTAGGGGCTTCGCTCAATCTCAATTTTTTCTACTAAGAGTGCATGAATTCTTCGTCTATCGGATCGAGTCACTGTGATATTGAGCTCCCCAATCTTAAATTTTTCTCCAATTTCGGGTAATTTTCCCGCGTGGGCTAAGACTAAACCGCCGAATGTGTGGAATTCTGTATTCGGAAAATTTGTTCCAAAATGTTCATTGATGTCCAAAATTTCAGTTAAGGCCTTAATTCTAAACCGACCCGATGTGTCTTCTAGGATATTTGCGTCCGATTCGTCAAAGTCGTATTCGTCTTCGATTTCACCCACAATTTGTTCTATAACATCTTCGATGGTGATCAGCCCTGCTACGCCGCTATATTCGTCGACGACAATCGCCATATGATTTCTATTACTTCGAAAGTCTTTGAGAAGAACATTTAGCGGCTTTGACTCTGGTATGAAGACAGCAGGTCTTAACATGTCTTGTAGGTCAAACGAATCTGGGCCTTTGTAGTATTGTAGGAGATCTTTCGCCAACAAAATACCTAGCACTTCATCTTTACTGCTTTTGAAAACCGGAAAACGTGAATGGTTGGTGTCAACTGCAATAGAAATGATTTCTTCCATGGGATCTGTAATATCTACCATGTAGCATTGTGATCGGGGAATCATGATGTCTCGAGCGGCCATTTCAGCGACCTGCAATACGCCCTCAAGCATTGAAAGTGCATCAGAATCAAGAAGATTCTTTTCGAAGGACTCATGCAATAGATCGATGAGTTCCTCCTTATCCTCGGGCTCTCTTCGTAATATGTGCGCAAGTTTTTTTAACCAAATCGATTTTTTAATCAATGTATTCATATTAGATGCTAAGTAATTATTTGCTCGTAAGGGTTTGGAATTCCCATCTGCTCAAGGATGTCGATCTCTAAGTTTTCCATGAGTTCTCTATCAACTTTGTTTTGATGGTCAAAATCTTGGAAATGAAGCGTTGCATGGACACAAAGATGCGCGAAATGGTTGCGCAGAGATTTGTGTTGATTTTTTGCTTCCCCCTCTATAACGGGGACGCATAGCGCTATATCTGCCGATAAAGGGGATGTATCTGGATAAGGAAAGGTGAGCACGTTTGTTGCATGATTTCGATTACGGAAGTAACGATTCAGCTCCACTCCTTCATCTTCATTGATCAGTCGCACGGTCACCTGAGCGTCCTCTAGCAGCGACGCGTTAATCCATCGATGGATGTCATTTTTGGTTGGAAGTCCTTGCCAAGGCTCGGATTTTTGAACAGTTAACACTAGATTTGCCTTACCCATGCGGGATCTTAATCATCAGATCTAGCTGCCGCGTATGCGTTAACGATCCTTTGTACTAAAGGATGTCTGACAACGTCTTCTGATTCGAAGTGTGTGAAGGTAATGCCCTTAACTTTATTAAGAATTTTTGCAGCTTCGTCTAATCCGCTTTTTTGTCCTTTGGGTAAATCAATTTGCGTGCTATCCCCAGTTACAACAGCGCGGCTACCAAACCCTATTCTCGTCAAAAACATTTTCATTTGCTCTGGGGTTGTATTTTGGGCTTCATCGAGAATGATGAATGCATCATTTAAAGTTCTGCCTCGCATATAAGCAAGGGGGGCAATTTCAATTGAACTACATTCGAATAGTTTCCCTACTTTCTCATATCCCATCAAATCATACAGGGAGTCGTACAGCGGGCGAAGGTAAGGGTCAACTTTTTGTGCCAGATCTCCAGGGAGAAAGCCGAGCCGCTCACCTGCTTCTACTGCGGGTCTGACTAGAACGATCCGTTTGACGTTTCCGCGTTCAAATGCATCAACAGCCGCAGCAACCGCTAGGTAGGTTTTCCCCGTGCCAGCTGGGCCAATTCCAAAGGTGATGTCATGCGACTGAATTTGACTTAAATATTGAGTTTGGCGTGGCGTTCTGCCGCGCAGGTCATGACGCTTTGTCCGCAAGCTGATGGTATTTTGGGTTTCCGAATTAGCGTGTCTTGTTATTTCAACGATCCCAAGTTGCACGTCTTCCGTATCAAGGGGACGTCGGGACGATTTGTACAGTAACGCCAGCGTGTCCGAACCAATTTTAATATTGGTGCTATCCCCACTTAGCGTAAATGTTTCACCACGTCGGATGATTTTTATGCTGAGTTCTTGACCAATTTCCTTAAGGTTGATGTCAAGCGCGCCACACATGTTTGCAAGCCTGACGTTATCAACCGGTACAAATGCTGTTTCGGTAGTGTTCAATCTAAACCCTATATTAAGCTGTCTCCCTAGTATATCTGAAGACCGCTATACTCTGTTGATAACAATGCCGCGAAGCGAATTAGGGAGCGCTTCGGTCACCTGAATCTTGATGGTATGGCCAATAAGGTGCTCTTGGCCTTCGAAATTCACAACTTTATTGTTATTTGTCCTACCGGAAAGTTTTGATGAGTCTTTTTTAGAGGCGCCCTCAACGAGCACGTCAAATTCACCACCAACCATGAGTTGGCTGTGGCGAATCGCGTTCTGGCTTAATTTGGTTTGCAATAGGCTTAATCGTTCTTTTTTGATGTCTAAAGGCACGTGCTCAGGTAGCCCTGCAGCTGGGGTCCCTGGTCTTGGGCTGTACATAAAGCTAAAGCTGCCGTCAAAGTCCACCTCATCCACGAGACTCATGGTGTCCTCAAAGTCGGCGTCCGTTTCTCCAGGGAAGCCGACGATAAAATCAGAAGTGATAGAGACCGTACCGCGTGCCGCTTTTAGGTCTTTGATGATTCTTAAATATTGTTCCCGGGTATAGCCCCGTTTCATTGCCTCTAGGATTTTGTTCGAGCCGGACTGAACAGGAAGGTGCACATGATCCACTAATTTTGGCAGCGTACGGTAGCTGGCGATCAACGCATCTGAAAATTCTTTGGGATGTGACGTTGAGAATCTGATGCGCTCTAATCCCGGTATGTCTGATACATAGTCTAGAAGGGTTGCAAATTCTATGACTTCTGCGTCTTGCTCATAGCGGTAAGCGTTGACATTTTGTCCTAGCAAAGTGATTTCTTTAACGCCCTGTGCTGCCAGCGTCGCCACTTCTACTAAAACGTCCTCAAAAGGCCTAGAAATCTCATCACCCCGAGTGTACGGGACTACGCAGAACGTGCAGTACTTGCTACATCCTTCCATAATAGAAACCATTGCCGATTGACCGGTTGTTATAGGCGTAGGTAGGTTGTCGAACTTTTCAACCTCGGGAAATGAGATATCCACTTGAGCTTTACCCACCTTCTGACGCTTTTCTAAAAGTAACGGCAGACGATGTATCGTTTGAGGTCCAAAGACGACGTCAACATAAGGCGCCCTGGACAGGATGACTTTCCCCTCCTGAGAGGCGACGCAGCCACCAACACCAATCATCAAATTGGGGTTTGCCTCCTTTAGGTGTCGAATGCGACCTAAGTCACTGAACACTTTTTCTTGGGCTTTTTCTCGTACGGAACACGTGTTAAACAGAATTAAATCCGCCTCTTTAACATCTTCGGTTTTTTCGTAACCGTCATGCGCGCGCAGTACGTCAACCATTTTGTCTGAGTCATATTCATTCATTTGGCATCCAAAAGTTCGAACGTAAACTTTTTTCATAAGTTTTTTTAATCTATGAGCGAAGAAATTAGCTTATACAGCGCTGGTTTTTAGCGATTCATATTGTTTTGCGGCACCAGAGATTGGCTAAGCCTTGTACTTGAGGCCATGGCTAAGCAGATCGTTGGAGTACCTCGATGCGCTCTTCTAGGGGGGGGTGACTCATGAAGAGTCGTTTCATGCCTGCGCCCATACCGCCAGAGATTCCGAAGGCCTCTAGCCGTTCAGGGAGGTGAGGTTGATTCACCGACTGCTGTAGACGCTTTAAAGCGGCCACCATCTTCTGACGGCCTGCAAGATTTGCCCCGCCTGAATCGGCTCGGAATTCCCGCTGCCGGCTAAACCACATCACGATTGCACTGGCCAAAATGCCAAGAATTACCTGCGCGATGATGGCTGTGATCCAGTAGGCGGGTCCGTGACCGCGTGCGGTCTTAAAGACTACCCGATCGACCACATGACCAATGACACGTGACAAGAAGAAGACAAAGGTGTTGACCACACCTTGGATGAGCGCCAGGGTAATCATGTCACCGTTAGCAACATGACTTACTTCGTGGGCTAATACCGCTTCCACCTCATCGCGATTCATGCCTTGCAGCAGGCCCGTGCTGACAGCTACCAGCGCGCTGTCGCGAAACATGCCCGTTGCAAAGGCATTTAGATCTGGCGCGTCATAAATCGCAACGTCAGGCATTCTAATATCAGCGGCCTGAGCCTGCTGTTGCACCGTTCGGACAAGCCACTGCTCCTGCTCGGTACGTGGAGATTCGATGACATTGGCATTGGTCATTCGCTTAGCCATAAATTTAGACATGGCCAGCGAAATAAACGAACCTGTCATACCGACGACCGCTGACAACACCAGTAATGCCTGGAGATCGAGATCAACACCTTGCTCATCCAGCACCTGGCCAAGGCCAAAGACGCTGATTACCACGCCCAATACCAACATAATGGCTAGGTTGGTAAGAAGAAAAAGAAAGATGCGTTTCATTAAGAGGCCTCGAGAGAAAATTTAATTCGGAGGACTATTTTATACCAAAACATCAATGGGGCGGTGACACTGAACACCCTGATTTCATTCGAGCAATTTCAGCGCGAACTGGGGGGAAGATGGATTCACTCCATTATTTATTTGTTGATGCCCATTAGCCACATTGGTTTGTTGCTTGATAAATTAGGGCTAAAAAGGTTACTGCAGATTTTTTTGCGCAACAGCGGGTGACTGGTTAATTGATAAATCAGACATGCCACACGAATATTAAGGCGTCGGCATGCCTTGGATCCTAATCTAGCGCAGTATCGACATCGCCAAGTCCAGCAGCTCCCGGACCGACTCTTTACTCTTACCTGCCGCACGCTGACTGATTGCCAGCCCCAATTGTTCATGTAAATAAGCTGCAGCCAATTCCGCTGCAATGCCGCCTCTCCACTCGCCGTTCGCGGCACTTTCCTTGAAAAATAGGGTATAACACTCAAGGAAGTGAGCCTCTGTAACGGCAATCCCAGTCTGAGTCTGTTCGCCAAATCGTGAGCGATTGGCGCGCATCTTGACGAACAGGCAACCAGCCTCTGGGGCTTCACTGCCGAATTGGATCAAACTCTCTATCTTGGACGCAAAGTTCATCTTACTAGTTAGCAGCGTTTCTAACCCCCTCGTAACGGTCTCGGCGTAACGATCCAACACAGCTGCAGTAAGGCCGTCTTCACTGCTAAAATCCCGATACAGCGAGGGCTTCGAAACTCCGGCTAATAAACAGATTGCGTTGACAGAGATGGCAGCTCCATCGGCTTGCCAATAGGCGTTCGTCGCCGTTTCCAGGACGTGGGATCGGTTGCGGGTGATCGGGCGCCCCCGCCGATGAGTGGACGCTATCTTTTCCATAGAGTTCAAATAATACGACAACGGTAAAAAAAAATATACCACTCGGTACGAAATAAAAAAATCATAAGTTTAGAGCGATCCAAATAATTTTTATCTCCCCATCCTTTTAAAAGGGCGTTTTCTCCTCAACCTCTAAATAAGGGTGACTTTTACCCGACAGACTTCGGTCTTGTCGGGTTTTTTGCGGTCGGCATGCCACCCACCTAAATCGAAGCTCTAAATTATCCAAACGGTTATTCTCACAATCCTTAATGTACCACCTCTAAACTGGTGCCCTTCAGCACCGAGATCCAGTCCACCGAGCGGTTCGCAGCCACCGCTAAACCCAGCGCAGACAGCCGCAGCCCGTATGGTCAAAAAATCAGGAACGCATGCGCCCAGTGTTCAACCCACCCATCACGGTCAATGCCCTCGCGCCCGGGTTCATACTCACAGACCTGTTGACTGCCGCCTTAAAATTCATCGACAATAAGATCGTCAGGCAATTTTAGAGGGACAGTGAAAATGAGCAATGATTTGGATGGTGGCTGGACTGCGGTCGCCGCAACGTCAGATGTTTCCGACAATGATGTGAAAGGTGTTGTCGTTCAAGGTACGCCACTCGCCGTGTTCCGGAT